>JAQURN010000016.1:6829-14930 GCA_028715585.1 Actinomycetota bacterium
AGCCAAGGGCTCTTCCCTGGTCTATGACGCGGCCTATGATTCTTTCAAGCCCGACTAGCCTTGCGAGAGTACCCTTTGGCCCTCTGACTAAATGGCTTATGTAGCTCTTGGTTGCCCTGGCTTTACTTTCGATGATTATCTTTTCGATTGAAGTTCCAAGCAGCTCCTCGATGTTGGAGAAGAGGATTCCTATTCCATCGCTTTCGTAGACAATCATTCTGTGGTCTGGGTCTCTGCGCTCGGTAATCGTGCCGTCAGGATTCCAAGAATGAACCTTCCCGCAGCCCAGAGGGACACCGCATCTCTTGCACCGCTTGAGCTTTGACATTTCCACCTCCCCGGCAAGAGCAAGGCTTTGGGCGATAGTATAACATGAAGGGCACAGAGGGCAAGAATTTTGCGAGGTGGGCGGTTCTCGGTTGTATAATCCATCTGCGGGCTACTCTCGAAGGTGGTGATTTGCGATGGAAAGCGATGAGACATTGAATTTGGAGAACCTCGACGAAAACCTCTACGAGGCTTTCAGGAAAGCTTACTCGGGTCTGGCGGAGAGTGAAATCCGCCATGCGTTCAGGAACTTTGTCCAGGTTGTGAGGGGACTCATAGAAATTGGGGACAAGTCAGATATCGATGTCGATACGGAGTATGTGGATGTGGCGAACGTTCTTGCCCACTGGTGTGTTCGAAGCCTGCTACTCGAGAAATCCAAGGAAGGTAAACGTAGCGAGCTCTTGGGCGAGGAGATGGATTCGCTCGTCCGTGAGATTTCGGCGAGACTTGCCGATTGGCTCCTTGGGCTCGACGTTCTGAAGGCGAACCCGGAGCTTTTTAAGGCATTTATAAGGGGTGCCATCGTGGCAGGAGGGCTGTCTCTGGGAAAGGACGAAGGAGAACCTCAAAAGTGAGAGGAAAGCCTCTGTTGACGGAGGACATAATGGCCGCTCCTGCCCGAGGTTTTGACTTGGGAGAGAATTTGCAAATATACTAGAGTGACTGTGCTAGGTGGGGAGCTAGCGGTGCCCTGTACTCGCAATCCGCTATAGCGGGGCCGAATTCCCACCGGAGGGCTTGCCGGAGGTTTCTACCCCACCCTCTCGAGTGGCGTGGAAGGCTGGGTCCCGCGCAACGAAAAATTGTGAACCCCGTCAGGTCCGGGAGGAAGCAGCGGTAAGCAAGACTTTTCGTGTGCCGTGGGGACACCTGGCTGGAGCTGGATCGGGAGGGCAGGAAGGGCCTCGGGGCTCGAAGGTGGGTGCACAGTCACTAGATTCGCTAGGAGTTTTCGCTTGGAAGATGTTGGCATGAAGCATGTTTCCCTTTACCGCAAATGGCGCCCTCAAGCATTTTCACAGGTAATCGGCCAGGAACGCGTAACCCGAACCCTTTCAAACGCAATCACAAATGGCAAGATAGTTCACGCCTACCTCTTCTCGGGCCCCAGGGGGACTGGCAAAACGAGCACCGCGCGTATATTGGCTAAGGCGCTGAACTGCGCTCATGGTCCCAGTGCGGTTCCTTGTAACGAGTGCGACGCCTGCAGGGCGATTGTGGAGGGGAACGCTCTTGATGTAATAGAGATAGACGCGGCGAGCAACCGCCGGATTGATGAAATAAGGGATTTGCTGGAAAAGATTCCGTATCCACCCACCGCCCTTCGCTACAAGGTCTATATAATCGATGAGGTGCACCAGCTCACGCCGGAGGCGTCGAGCGCGCTTCTGAAGATGTTGGAAGAACCGCCTTCCCATGTGGTTTTCATTCTTGCCACCACCGAGCCGCACAAATTGTTGCCGACGATAATTTCTCGATGCCAGAGGTTTGACTTTAGCCTCGTCGGACCCGAGGAGATAAAAAATCACCTGGTGAAAATTGCTCGGGAGGAGGGGATTGACATCGAGGAGGACGCATTGAGCCTCATAGCGGAACACAGCAGAGGGTCAGTCCGCGACGCGATGTCGATTCTAGACCAAGTGTCCAGCGTCGCGGAGGGAATTATAACCGAGCGCCAGGTAGCCGAGATACTTGGGGAAGTTGAGGCGGATTTCGTTTTCGAAATGCTGGACCTGTTGGCTGAAGAGGATGCCGCTGGGGCGCTAGAACTTTTGGGACAACTGCTGGATGGCGGCAAAGAACCAAGGCGTTTGATTGAGTCCATCATCTCCTACCTCCGGCAGATTTTTCTCATCCAGAATGCCAAGAGGCCAGAAGATATAGTTGAGGTGACAAGGAAGCACATGGAAAAACTCAAGGAGAAAGCCAAAGAGTTTCGCCCATACGAGGTGATAAGGCTCGTGGAGAGACTCGGAGCTTGCCACAGGGAAATGCGCCAGAGTGAAAACCCGAGGCTTGTGTTCGAGGTGGGAATAGTGAAATCAACCAGTCTTTCAAGTGACCTGAGCCTCGAGGGGCTTTCATACAGGCTAGACCAGTTGGAGAGAAAGCTGGCTTCGGTTGAGTCAGGGGAGGTTTTGCCCGCAGCTCGCGGCAGCGAAGCGCGAAGAAAGATTGCTCGGGGGAAAGCGGCGAGGCCCGCTGGAGAGAGAAGCGCTGCTCAGAAGGGTGCTGCTACAATTACGGAAAGCGCTGGGGTGGATGTCGAAGGTAGTGGCGAGCCCGAGAGAGATTCCCTAGAGAAGAAAAGCCCGATTGAGAAAGAGTCCGGCTCGAGCCCAAGGAAGGCATGGGCGGCTTTGCTTTCCGAGCTGAAGAGGGGGCGGAGGATGAAGACGTATGCCCTCCTTACGAGGGGGAGAATAAGAGGAGTCGATGGGGATAGGCTTGAATTGGAGTTCCCGCCATCTGCCTCTTTTGAGGTAGAAATACTTTCGGGTTCTGAGGAACTTAGGGCGATAGAAGAGAGGCTTTCAGAACTTGTTGGAAGAAAGCTTAGCCTGAACCTCTCTCTGGGCGCTGACCGGGAGAGCGACGTGGGGGAAGAGAGGCGTGCCACCTCTTCTAAGGGAAGGGTTTTGCGGGAGAAGAACGAGGTGGAAGAGGTGCCGCCGGTGCCTCCCATGGAAATGAAGTCTGGCGGTGAGGGAAACTCAAAGACGGAAGATATTGCGCAGATGCTCAAAGAGGAATTTGGGGGGGAGATAGTGGAGGAAGAAGAATAAGAGGAAAAGAGGGGGGCTTGAAGTGTCGAAGGGCAAGTATCAACCTAAGGCTCACAAGGAGCCCAAGGCTGACAGAAGGGAAATGATGAAGCAGGTTGAAGGGCTCACGGAGCGGATGTCCAGGGTAGAGGCTTCGCTGGCGGAGGAGGAAATAGAATATAGCGTTGGAGGAGGGGCGGTTACCGTGGTGGTGGACGGGCGCCAGAACGTGAAAAGCATAAAGATAGACAAAGAAGCAGTTGACCCCCAGGATGTGGCGATGCTCGAGGACATGATTACCGCCGCGGTAAATGGAGCGATGGAGCGCGCCAGAAAAATTGCCGAGGAGAGGCTGGGAGAAATCACGGGTGGCCTTGGCTTGGGAATACCAGGATTTTGAGGTTTGGTGAGGATGGCTTTCTACGCGGCTCCACTTGAAGGTCTCCTGGAAAGACTTTCGCGCCTTCCAGGAATTGGGCCAAAATCCGCGCAAAGGATAGCTTTTCACCTTCTCTCCGTTCCAAAGGAGGAAGCGCTGTCTCTTGCCAGGGCAATTGTTGACCTGAAAGAGAAAGTACATTATTGCAAAGTGTGCTTCAACATAACTGAGGGAGAGATTTGCGGCGTATGTGCCGATGAGCGAAGGGATAGGTCAACCATATGCGTGGTTGAGGAACCAAGGGATGTTCTAGCAGTCGAACGCACCGGTGTATTCGCTGGCCTCTACCATGTTCTTGGGGGCGCAATTTCTCCCATTGACGGGGTTGGGCCAGAGGAGCTTCGAATAAGAGAGCTGGTGAATCGGGTGCGAGATGGGGGGGTAGGGGAAATAGTAGTTGCTACCAATCCCAATGCCGAAGGGGAAGCCACGGCAATATACCTTGCAAACCTCCTTAAGCCGCTTGGCATCAAGGTCAGCCGCATAGCCAGCGGGCTTCCTGTCGGTGGGGACCTGGAATACGCTGACGAGGTAACTCTTGGCAGGGCGATGGAGGGGAGAAGGGAGTTCTAGAACTCTACTCGTATCGCAGGGATTCGATTGGGTCAAGGAGCGAAGCTTTCCTTGCGGGATAGACTCCAAAGAAGATGCCAACTGCCAGCGCGAAGAAGAAAGCCATGAGGACCGTTCCCATGGTAATCTTTGTCGGCATATCGAATATCCAGGTGTACATGTTAGAGCCGAGTATGGCGAGTCCTATTCCAATGATACCCCCGATAACGCTCAGCGTTACCGCCTCGGTTAGGAACTGAAAGAGGATATCCCTAGTCTTGGCGCCCACCGCCTTGCGAATTCCTATCTCTCTAGTTCTTTCCGTCACAGAAACCAGCATTATGTTCATGATTCCTATGCCGCCTACCACGAGTGATATTCCTGCCATTCCTCCTAGAAGATAGGTGAGAATGCGGGTCATGTTCTGGGCGAAGGACATTGCCTCGCTTTGCGATATGAGGGAAAACTCATCGCTGCTCAAGTGCTCTTCTTTTATCAGGGCTTTCTTTATTACCGCCATTTCCTCCGGGACCGTTTCCGCGGAGCGCGCTCTCACCGTGATAGCCTCGGGTTTGGAAGCGCCAAAGACGCTTGCAGCTGTTGTGTATGGAATATAGGCGAAAGCGTCCTGGTCAAGCGCCATCGTCATGCCCCTCTCCTTTTGCACCCCGACTACCTTAAATTGCCTCCCCTTGATGGTGATGTACTCTCCGATAGGGTCCCGGTTGCCGAAGAGCGAGCGGGCAATGGTTTTCCCTATGACGATAACCTTCCTGGCGGCGCCGACATCCGCCGAGGTGAAGAATGATCCCTTCTCCGTCTCAAGGCCACTTATTTCGAAGTTGTTTGAGTCCGTTCCGGTTATGGTGCCGAAGAATTTCCTCTTGCCTACCTGCATGTAGGAAGAACGGCTTACCGTGACCCCGACATCCTCAGGCCTCCCTATAGCTCTCCCAATGGTGTCCTTCATTCGCATGGAAAATTTGTTCATGCCTGAACTTGGGAGCCCTGTTTGCATGGGGTCTTCCGCTACAGTTTTCAAGTCTATCTTGAAGGGAACCACCATGATAAGGTTTGACCCCATTGCCTGCAGCCCATTTAGTATTTCTGTGCGGGCGCCAGACGCGAGTGAGACAAGCAGAATTACGAAACCAACCCCTATTATCACTCCGAGCATCGTAAGCCCACTTCGCATCTTGTTGGCTCGGAGTGATTCCAGAGAGGTCTTTAGGCTTTCAAACAGCTTCATTCTCCCCCCTCGCCCTGGATAAAGCTTTCCACGGAGAGCTCTGTTAGAATTTCGGAGCCTTTCTCGCCGTTGCCCTTGGAGGGAATTTCCTCCCCTATGATTGTGCCGTCTCTCAAGTAAATTATCCTGTCGCCGTGCTCGGCTACTTCCTTCTCATGAGTAACCATTACTATGGTTATTCCCCTCTCTCTCAAGCCCTCCAGAATGGCGAGAATTTCCCCGCCGGCCTTTGTGTCAAGGTTTCCGGTCGGCTCATCAGCCATGATTACCTGGGGATTGGTTACCAGCGCTCTCGCTATCGCGACGCGCTGTTGCTCGCCTCCGGAGAGCTGGTTCGGGTGGTGGTTGACGCGGTGTGCTAGACCCACATGCTCGAGGCATTCTAGGGCGCGCCGCTTCCTTTCGGAGGCGCTTACCCCGGCATAGAGAAGTGGAAGCTCGACATTGCTCAGCGCCGAGGTTCGTGGAAGTAGATTGAATTGCTGGAAAACAAAACCTATTTTTTTGTTTCTGAGCTCGGCAAGGCTATTCCCATTGACACGGCTCACATCCTCGCCGTCGATATAGAGCTTCCCCGATGTTGGATGGTCGAGGCATCCGAGTATATGCATGAGGGTAGATTTGCCGGAGCCGGAGGGCCCCATCAATACGAGGAATTCTCCGCGCACAACCTCGATGCTGACTCCCCTGAGCGCCCTTACGACTTCCTCTCCTACATAGTAATTCTTTTTTAGGTCTTCAGCTCTTAGTATCCATTCCATCTGGCAACAGCACCCATTTGGTGATTTTATTTGTTCATTATCTTCACGGGCTGTCCGTCTTCGAGCTTGTCTATCCCTTTTGAAATAACCCTGTCGCCCGCTCTTATTCCGCTGGCAATTTCAATCGTTTCTTCGTTGATGATGCCCACTTCTACCGGCGTGAGTTTTGCTTTCCCGTCCTCGACGACGAAAACGAATTTCTTCCCTTTCTTCTCTATGACCGCGTCGGCAGGAACAGCGAGGGCTCCTTGTTTTGTGGCGACTACAATCCTCACTGAGCCATTCATTCCTATCTTGAGGTCGATATCCGTTGGATCTAGCTTTATCGTCACCTTATATGTGGTTGCCCCTGACGCGTCCGTGGTTGTTGTGTCGGCGACGCTTATCACTGCGCCCCCAAACGTCCTGGAAGGATAAGCCTCGAAGTTGATAGACGCTCTCTGGTAAGGCTTTATCTCGATGACATCGGTTTCAGTCACATTGGCTACGAAGGTCATGTTCCTCAAGTCAACGATGTTGAAAATAGGACTCCCGGGTACTACCAGCGAGCCAGGGACGATGGGGCCGCTGCTAGGAAGACCCATACCCGAAAGGCTTGAGGCCGCCCCCGTGAGGGCGGAAAGGTCTAACCCCCCCGATAGAATCCCGCTGAACCCACCCATGAAACTGCCCATCATGCTCTCGAGGGAAAGCCCGCCCCCTTCTGCTTTTGTAACCACGCCGGTGCCGGTGGCTCGTATGGTCGTTGCCTCTAGGTTCCCTCTCGCAATCTCGATGGCTTTTTTGGAGGACGCTTCCTGTGCCGAGGTGTCAGGTTTTCCTATGCTTGGGGAAGATATGGTGGGAGGATTCGAGGAGGCTTTGGTGTATTGCTCGTAGGCCCTTTCGATTGCCTCCGTGGCCAGAGTGCGCTGTTCTTCTGGCAGGGTTGGGATAATTGCCTTCGAGAGTTCAAGCATTGCAAGGGTAGCAGAATTGACGTTTTCAAGCGCCATCCTTACGGACTCCCCCATCGATGTCGCGCTTGCTTGCAAGCCTTCGAACATCGAGTAAATCGAATTCACCGTTTCCAACCCCGCCTCCGCCGAGAGAAGGGACTGCTCGAGACTCGAGGTCTCCAGCTTTGCCAGTGGCTGGCCGACCACTACGTGTTGTCCCTCTTCTACGAAAACTTGCTCGACCGTACCGAATACTTTGGGTATCACCTGGGCTGGTTTGTAAGCCTGGGCCGCGCCAATGGTGGACACCGTCTTCTCGATTGGCTGAGGGGAAACTTTCACCGTCGTCACCTCGACTCCACCTCCTCCGCAGCCGAATGAAAGCGCAACGAGGATTGTCCCTGCTACCAGCAATTTCAGGGCGACTCCGGCGAATTTCTTCTTGCTCACGTTTTCCTCCTCGAAAATGTACAACCTGGGCAGTTAGCTTGATAGCTCTGCGCGGTTTTACAAACAGGGCGATAAACCTTTTTTATACTAAACCAGCAGCAAGCTGGGGGCAAACTCCATCAAATTTTGTTCCTTTCTAACTTCAATTAAAAGAGTTGCCATATTCCTGAAAGCAGGAGTATGAGACCGTTGTAGAGGGAGTGGGCGACGATGGGACCGAGGAGATTTCGCTTCTTATCATATATGTAGGAAAGACCGCAGCCGAGGAGAAACCTAGGAAGAAAACCAGCCAGGCTGAGATGGACCGCGGAAAAAATAAACCCATTTAATAGCATTGCCGCCTGAGCGCTCATCCTGTTTCTCAGGACGGGGTAGAAATAGCCCCTGAAGAATGTTTCTTCGCATATCGGTGCCATTACTATCAGCGTGAAAACGAACAGAAATATGAGCAGCGGGTGCACCCCTCCCTTCGAGACTTCGAGCATGCTCTTTGAAATGGAATCCTCATAGGGAGGAAAGACCTTCTCCGACAGGAACGCAAGGAATATCGCTCCCGCAAAGAGGGGCAAACCAATTCCAAAGCCCCATGCCAAACCTTTCCCCGCCCCCTTGCTGGT
>JAQURN010000017.1 GCA_028715585.1 Actinomycetota bacterium
CAAGCTTTTTGGAACCGATGGAGTAAGAGGGGAGGCAAACAAAAGCCTTACCTCCGAGTTTGCGCTCCGCCTCGGTAGAGCCGCGGCGAGAGTTCTCGGCTCGGAAAAGAGCCTTGTTGTCGTGGGTCGTGACACCCGAATTTCGGGAAAAATGCTGGAGAGCGCACTGGTTGCCGGTTTTCTTTCCGAAGGCGCGAATGTTCTCCTGGCAGAGATTATGCCCACGCCGGCAGTTTCGTTTCTGGTCGGCAAGCTGGGAGCTACGTTTGGGGCTGTGATATCCGCCTCCCATAATCCTTACCAAGATAATGGCATAAAGTTTTTCAATTCATCCGGTATAAAGATATCCGACGATACAGAAAGAGAGATAGAAAAGCAGTTTGAGCACCTGGACGGAAGGGAGCCCTCTCGAGTCGGGGAAGCAAAGGAACTCGAAAACGCTGAGCAGCTGTATATAGAACATTTGTGCTCGAGCGCAAATGTTGATCTTTCAGGCTTGAGAATCGTCCTGGACTGCGCGAATGGAGCGGCTTACCGTGTTTGTCCTGATGCTTTTATAAGATGCGGCGCGATGGTGGAAACTATGGGCGTTTCCCCTGATGGGAAGAACATAAATTTTCAATGCGGTTCCACCCATCCACAAAAGTGCGCCGAGATGGTTTGCGGTTCGAGGGCTGACGCTGGGTTTGCGCTTGATGGAGACGGAGATCGTTGTATTTGCGTTGATGAGAATGGAGAAATTCGAGACGGCGATTATATACTCGCCATTGCCGCAAGATATCTAAAGGAGCGTGGTATTCTTTCCCCGCCGCTCGTAGTCTCTACCGTGATGAGCAATCTCGGATTGAGGAGGGCATTGGAAGAAATGGGGATAGAACTCGTCCAGACCTCGGTGGGAGATCGCTATGTGAGGGAGGAGATGGAAAGAAGAGGAGCGATTCTTGGGGGGGAGCAATCTGGACATATTATTTTTGCTCAGCACGAAACTACCGGCGATGGATTGCTTACGGCGCTAATAGTAGCTGGCATTATGAAAGAGTCAGGTAGAAAACTCACCGAGCTGGCAGGTTTAATGCGAAAATATCCACAGGTTCTTCTAAACGTGCGGTCGCAGTCCAGGCGACTTTGTGCCGATATGCCCTCTTTGAGGCTAGCAGAGGACCTCGAAGGCAAGTTGGGCGAGAATGGCAGAATTCTCATTCGCTCTTCCGGCACGGAAATGGTAGAAAGGGTGATGGTGGAGGCTCCATCTCATAAGGAAGCCCACTCAATCGCGATGGAAATAGCCCGAGCGATTTCGGTGGATATTGGTGGCGAGATTGAGAGTTGAAAACGAGTGACCCATCTTGTGCGGCATAATAGGATACGTTGGGAATCTTGAGGCCAAGGCGGTGCTTTACCAGGGCCTTAGGAGGCTCGAGTACCGGGGATACGATTCGGCTGGGATATGCGTAGTTTCCCCTGAAGGTAAGCTCGAGTGCGTAAAGGCAGCGGGGAACCTGGATGCTCTCGGCAAAGCGCTGGACAGCGCAAGCCTCGAAAGTTCCTGTGGTGCAAATCCAGTGGTAGTTCCCAATATGGGTGTTATGGGTGAAGAGTTGCGGGAACGAGAGTGAGAGGAGTTGGAGCGATTTGAGAGTCGTTACCCCCGATGAGATGGCGCTTATAGACCGCTTTTGTATCGAAAAGAGGGGGATACCCACCCACGAGCTCATGGAAAATGCCGGTGGCGCGGTAGCCCGTGAGGCAATGCGCATGCTTTCGGAGATAGGAGGAAACCAGGTGGCTGTGTGGTGTGGCAAAGGAAACAACGGCGGGGATGGCTTGGTCGCGGCGAGGCATCTCATCACGGGAGGCTTTGATGTAGGCGTGTTCGTGCTCGGGGGAAAGGAGGATCTCGAGGGGGAACCTGCCTCTAATCTCGAAAAACTCAAAGACGCGAACGTGAAGTTCGTGAAGGATAGGGGCGGGATAGGCGAGTTCGAATCGGGGCAGTTTGACATGGTGATAGACGCGATATTCGGGACTGGTTTCCATGGAAGCGCCAGCGGAATTTACGCAGAGGCGATAAGGGCGATAAACCAAAGCGAGAAAGCGGTGCTTTCGGTTGATATACCAAGCGGGGTGAATGGTTCTACGGGGTGTGTTGAGGGCATTGCGGTACGCGCATCGAGAACAGTAACGTTTGCGGTTCCCAAGATAGGCTTGCTTCAGTACCCTGGCGCCCAGTTAGCGGGAGAGATAGTGGTAGCTGATATCGGCATCCCACCCGACCTTTTTGACGAGCTCCTCTCCTCCAAGGTTTTTGTCACCACTGAAGAGGAGGCAATGGGTCTTCTACCTAGAAGAGAGCCGGATACCCATAAGTGGAAATGCGGGAGTGTTCTCGTTATTGGGGGGTCGGCTGGGATGTCTGGCGCACCCTATATGTGCAGCCGAGCCGCTCAACGGTCTGGGGCTGGTATGGTGTTTGTCGCTGTCCCCCGGGGCATCGCTGGGATAATCGAGACCAAAACTACCGAAGCGATAGTTGTGGAACTCGACCAGGCTGAGGACCAAACCATATCCACCTCTGCAATCCCTAGGATAGTGGAGATGTTAGAAAGGGTGAATGTGGTTGTCCTGGGTCCAGGAATGCGCGACACTGGAAACACTTGCCGATTGACGAGAAACATCTTGAGAGAAACGAAGAAACCCATCGTGCTCGATGCGGATGGGCTCAATGCCATCGCAAAGAACCCTGAACTCTTGAAGGAAAGAGAAGCTCCCACCGTCATTACTCCACATCCAGGGGAGATGGCGCGCCTTTTGGGGACGGACTCGCGGCAGGTCCAGAGTGATAGGGTTCTTGCCGCGAGGGAGTCGGCGAAGCGCTTCGGCGTGATAACCGTGCTCAAGGGAGCCGGAACTGTGATTGCCGAGCCTGGCGGTGAAGTGAGAATCAACCTCACTGGAAATCCAGGTATGGCGACTGCCGGGATGGGGGATGTTCTATCGGGAATGGTTGCGTCCTTATTGGCTCAGGGTCTTGACCCTTTTGGGGCTGCCGTATGCGGCGTCTATTTCCATGGATATGCGGGGGATCTGGTCGCCCAGATGGATGCGATGGTAGGGATGGTCGCGGGCGATGTGATAAGGTATTTGCCTCTTGCTATGAGGGGGGGAAGGGAGCAGGAAATTCGAAAGATTAGCTTCGAGAGTTGAGGGCCTTGATGGCGGAAAGTTTCCATACTGAGGGGGAACACAGCGAAATGTTTTTCCGACCGCTTTTTGCGAAAATCGACCTTTCGAGAATCGAGCGCAACGTCCGCTATCTAAAGGGTTTGACCTCGCCAGGATGCAAGTTCATGGCTGTGGTGAAATCCGATGCTTATGGGCACGGAGACGTAGAGGTAGCAAAAGCTGCCCTTGATGCTGGCGCGGATTGCCTTGGCGTCGCCTTGGTGGAAGAGGCACAGAACCTCGTGAGAGCGGGGATAGGGCCTCCCATTTTCCTGCTCTTCGAGCCCCCTCCTTCCTCCGCGGACGAAGTTGTATCTCTTGGGCTTACCTCCTCTGTCTGTACGAAGGGTTATGCGCTTGCCTTATCCAAGGCGGCTTCCCGCATGGGTTGCGAAATTGGGGTACATCTCAAGGTTGACACTGGCATGAGGCGTGTGGGCATCGAGGTGAGTGAAGTAACCCAGTTTGTGGAGTTTCTCCAAAGCCTTAAGGGAGTGAGGGTGGAGGGCATTTACACCCATTTTGCCATGGCTCACCAGCCTGAGAGCGATTTTACCAGCCGCCAGATGGCTCTCTTTGAGGCTGCCTCGAGCGAAGCGGAGAAAGTTCTGGGAAAGAAGCTCGTGAAGCATGCCGCGAACAGCGCTGCCTTGCTTTGTTTTCCTGCTAGCCACTATGACATGGTAAGGGTGGGAATTTCCATGTACGGCCTTCCACCCTCCCCTGCTCTTGCGCGGCATTGCCGAAGCCTCGAGCCAGCGCTTTCCCTCGAGGGGAGAGTTTCTTGTGTCAAGGAAGTGGGAGCGGGAGAGGGTATAAGTTATGGACTCACTTATGCTCCCCGTGAAGGTACCAGAATCGCGGTCATTCCTATTGGCTATGGTGATGGTTTTCGGAGGAGCCTCTCTGAAAAAGGGGAGGTTTTAATAAAAGGGATGAGGCGACGGGTTGCTGGAACCATATGTATGGACCTCTCCATGATAGATGTGGGAGATGCAGCGGTGGAAGCTGGAACGAGGTTTGTGATCATAGGAAAAGATGATAACGAGGAGATAACGGCGGACGAGATTGCCCAAAAAATCGGCACCATAAATTACGAGGTGTTATGCATGATAGGCAAGAGAGTCCCAAGGATTTATGTGAGATGAGCGGGGTTTAAGAGAGGGGGTCCGTGAATGAAAGATTTTGAAAACCGAGAGAGCGAGAAGAAGTCACAAAAACTCAAGAAAGCGATGCTTTTCTTGGGGGCATCGATTGGCGCCGCGGTGGCAGCGATAGAGATTGACGCGCAAAGGATAAAGATGAGGAGCGACCCCGAAAAAGGGGAGAACTTTTCAGAATCCCTGGGGGAAGAAGTTTTGTACGTGGAGGCGGAGGATGGCGCGAAGCTGTACACGGAGACGGTAGGAAGCGGTCCCCCTATAGTTTTAGTGCACGGCTGGTTTTGCGATAGCGATGCGTGGCACTACCAGAAAAAACATCTAAAAGATGAATTCAGGCTAATCACTTATGACCTCAGGGGTCACGGAAGGAGCGACATTCCCCCTGGTAGGTACAGCATCGACGATTTGGCGAAAGATTTGAGAGCGGTTGTGAGGGCGCATTGTGGGGGAGAACCCTATATACTCGTTGGACACAGCCTTGGGGGTACTATTATTCTCCGCTACGCTGAAATTTTCGCGGAGGAGCTTGCGAGAAAGTTAAAAGGGGTTGTCTTAGTGAATACCCTCTGTTCTCCAGAGGACTTACAATTTCCATTAAAGGTGGCTCTGCGAGTGGTTTCTGGGGAGCGTGGGGAAAAGGTTCTGGAGTGGGTTTCGCGGCACGTGGGTTTCGTGGACTGGGTCAAGGATGCCGTAACTAGAACCTCTCTTTTCCTGGTTGGGACTCAACATATTGGGTTTGGGCCTGGGGCATCGCTTACCCAGATGAATTACATCAGTGAAATGACACGGAGAACCAGCTTGAAGGGGGCTCTCAATGCCGCGATCGGCGCCCTCGCGGAAATGGAGCCCGTGAGGCTCGACGCAATCAATTCGAGTGGAATACCAGTGCTAATCTGGACGGCAGAGAAAGACAAACTTGCCAAACCAAAAGCCTCGATATGCATGCACGAGGAGCTAGATAATTCAGTTCTGGACTTCGTTCCGGGGGTTGGCCACCCGAGCTACACCGAAAGATACGAGATGTTCAACCGCCAACTTTGCGATTTTGGGCGCGAGGCGCTTGGCAGGTCTGGAGACGAGAGTTGATAGATTCCATCCAAGTTGGGCACGAAGGTGACCCCGATGCCTTGACTGGCTGCACGGTATTCCTCCTTCCGCGAGGAACCGTTGGCGCTTGTGAGGTGCGTGGTGGCGCCCCGGGAACGAGGGAAACTGAACTCCTGCGCCCAAAGTTCACGGCGAGAACCATGGATGCTGTTCTTCTCACTGGTGGTAGTGCTTTCGGGCTTGGAGCCGCTGACGGGGTGATGCGCTTTTTGGAGGAGCAAGGCCGTGGCTTTCCCACCCCATCCGGCCCGGTCCCGATTGTGAGTTCGGCTGTTATCTATGATTTGGATATGGGGAAATCCGATGTGAGGCCGGATGCTGACATGGGCTATAAATGCTGTTTGAACGCGACTGCGGGGGAGAGAAGAGAGGGGAATGTCGGGGTTGGATTAGGGGCGAGCGTTGGGAGCGCACTGGGAAGAAAGATGTCAACAAAAGGAGGATTTGGCATTTTTGCTTGGGGGAGGGGTGATTTTAAGCTGGAGGTAGCGGCGGTCGCGAATGGTTTTGGTGATGTCGTTGGTGAGGACGGAAAGATTATAGCCGGTGCCCGTGACGGGGAGGGAAATTTTGCCGGGGTTGAAGATTTGATTTGTTCTCTTTCAAAGGAGCCAAATTCGGAAGGGCTCAACACCACCTTGGTTGTCATTGCTACCAACGCTAGGCTTACCAAGGAAGAGGCGTCTAGAATTTGCCTCCAGGGTCACAACGGCATTGCCAGGGTCATGAGACCCTCTCACACGAGATATGATGGGGACACCGTGTTTGCTCTCTCCACGGGAGAGGTGGATTTCCCTCTTGATGCGGTGGAAGTGCTTGCCGCCATCGGTACCGCGAGTGCCATTCGCTCTGGGGTTATGAAGGCAGAGGCTGGCGGTGGGCTGCTTTCCGCGCGTGATATACTTAAAAGAGAAGTCAAATGAAAAGCTAGAAAAGTTAGCTGGAGGAAAGTAAGGATGCCGATATATGAATATCGTTGCAAGAAATGCAACAAGAAATTCGAGAAATTGGTTCGCAATGGGGACAAAGTAGCTTGCCCTAAGTGTCACAGCAAAGACCTTACGAGGCTTTTTTCCGTTTTTGCTACAAGGTCTAAGGGGGAGGATGGGGAGATTTCCTCAATTGGAGGAAGCCCTTGTTCCTCTTGCTCGGCTACTTCGTGTGACACTTGTAACATTTAAGTTCCTGGGAAATATCGTATGAAGTCTTACCGGCGTGGTAGAAAATCTTTTTCATAAAGGGGTATTTTTCTTTGTTGTCTGAAAGGCTAGAGGCAGATTCGCTCGAAGAGCTTGAGCAGTTGCTCGAGGGATGCCAGAGATGTCCCCTGTGGAGCGACAGAAGCAACTTGGTGTTCGGAAGCGGGTCGAGGGATGCTCAATTGATGTTCATAGGAGAGGCACCTGGAAGAGCCGAGGACGCTAAGGGGCTTCCTTTCGTAGGTCCCGCAGGTAGGCTCCTCGATGACCTTCTAGCGGGCATAGGTCTCACAAGAAGCGAGGTTTATATCACCAACGTGGTGAAGTGCAGACCTCCCGGAAACAGGGACCCTCTCCCTGAAGAGATGGAAGCGTGTCACCCATTTCTCGCCAGACAAATAGAGCTGATAGAACCAAAAATTGTGTGCGCCCTGGGAAGGGTGGCCGCCGGATCCCTGCTGGGGAAAACGGTTCAGATGAGCAGAATTCACGGAACGAGGTTGAATGGAGATGGGTATTTCGTGGTCCCGGTTTTCCATCCTGCCGCTGCCTTGCGGACTCCTTCGAGCATGAGCGCGCTCGAGGAGGATTTCCGAAACCTCAAAAAATACCTCCAGCAGGAAGAAGTGGCACCAAAAACAGTTTCGAGGGAAGAGCCAGAGCAACTCGAGCTCTTCTAGCAGGCATTCTTACTCCCTTGGAGATTGGTTTGATTCTAAAGAGTTCCTCCCCCAAAATGACCCTAGAGATAGGGAAAACCTTGGGTAAAAGGCTCATTCCCGGAGACATATTGTGTTTGGAGGGCGAGCTTGGTACCGGCAAATCCGTGATTGCCCGTGGAGTCGCGATAGGGATGGGATGGAGTGGAGCAGTTCCGAGTCCGAGTTTTACCATTATCAGGCTTTATCCAGATATTATGTTTTGCCATGTCGATGCTTTCAGAATAACCGACGAAAATGAACTTTTGGAATGCGGGATTGAAGAATTCTTTGAAGGGCCGTGGATATGCGCGGTCGAATGGGCGGAAAAGGTGAGACGTATTATCCCGGAAGGAAACCCAACTTTAAGAATTTGCTACACGCCTGTAGAGGAAGACAGAATCATATACCTCGAGATTCCAAGCAGTGAAGAGCGATGGAAAAGGCTTCAAGGAGAACTTGCGAAATATGGCCGCTTTTGAGTTCAGTGAAGAAAGTGACGCGAACAAGCCGGCTTTACTTTGCTGGGACACCTCGACTGAAAGGGCAATTCTTGCGGTTGGAGTCGGAGGTAGGCTTGTCGTAGAAGAGTTCTTTACTCCCATCAAGGGGCATACAGGCTGGCTCATGCCGCTTCTGGATGCCAGGTTAAAGGAGATCGGCATTGCCCAGGATGACTTGGAAGTGGTGTCGGTTGGCATTGGGCCTGGTGGATTTACAGGTGTCAAGGTTGGAGTTTCCACTGCCAAGGCTGTTTCTGAGGCTTTGGGTATACCTATCATTCCTGTTCCAACGCTTCAGCTCGTTGCCGCAAGCGCTCACGAGAGAGAAAGACTCACGGTAGCCATTCTCGACGCAAAAGGAGGATACTTCTACTGTGGTTTTTACGACTGCGGCGGTCGCCTGCCCTACCTCGCTTCGGATTATATGTGTGAAAAGCCCGAGGCAATAGCCCGACGCCTTGAAAAATGGGAGGGAGAAGGTTTTTTGGTGGTGGGTGATGTTAGCGAAGAGATAAGGATTTCTTTCGAGGAACTCGAAAGGGAGATAGAGTTTGTTGGCTTGTTCCCGCGGGGCAGGGACTTGCTCGAGCTTTCGATGGCGATGTTCGAGGACAACATGCAGGCTGATCCACAAGCAGTTATTCCGATTTACTTGAAGAAACCTGTTTGAGAAAGGACGTTTTGGGATATTTTAGAGTGGGGATGAATGTCTATGGCAGAAAAGAGATTGGTGCGGATAAGGGATATGAAGGAGAGGGATTTGGGTCAGGTTCATGATATTGAGGTCCAGACCTTTCCAACACCCTGGACCAGGTCTTACTTTGCTATGGAATTGGGAAGAAGGCGCTCCATATGCCTTGTCGCGGTTAGAGGAGGAGAAGTCATCGGTTATCTCATGTCACGCTTTTTCGGTCGGGAAGTTCATTTAACTAATATAGTCGTTTCTCGTGAGGAGAGGAGAGGGGGCATAGGGTCAAGACTCATGGGCGAATTCATGCGCAGGTGCGTGGAAAGAGGAGTGAGATATATCACCCTGGAGGTAAGAGGGGGGAACTTGGAGGCTCAGGCGTTTTACAGGCGCTTCGGATTTCGGGATATAGGAATTAGGAGGGGATACTACACGGACAGTGGAGAAGATGCTTTGATTATGTCCACCCCCGACCTTCAACTTTCTCCATTTGTGAGCAGGCTAGGGATATCGAACAGGGGCTTTTCCAGGTGATTGTTCTTGGCATTGAGACTTCATGTGATGAGACATCCGTTTCTTTGGTAGAAGGCGGATGCAATGTCATTTCTAATGTAGTTGCCTCGCAGATAGATTTACACCGGCACTATGGAGGGGTTGTTCCAGAGATTGCCTCCAGGGCACATCTCGAGGCGATGATTCCGGTATTGCGTGAGGCAACGAGCGAATTCGGAGGCGAAAAGCCAGATGCTATCGCTGTCACAGTTGGGCCTGGACTGGTGGGGTCGCTTGCCGTTGGCGTGTCTTTCGCGAAAGGGCTTTCGTGGTCCTGGAAGCTCCCGATGGTGGGGGTAAACCACGTGGAAGCGCATACTTACGCTCCAATGCTCGAAGGAAAGTTGCCCCCCTTCCCTTTCCTCGCTTTGGTGGTTTCCGGTGGCCATACTCTTCTTGCTCTTATTCCTTCCGTGGGGAGAATGGAGATTGTCGGTGAAACTCAAGACGACGCCCTTGGGGAAGCTTTTGACAAGGTTTCCATCTACCTCGGAACTGGTTACCCTGGAGGTCCTGTGATAGACGCCTTGTCCAGGGAGGGAAATCCTGCCAAAGTGAGGTTCCCGAGGCCGATGAAGGGAAGCGGAAATTATAATTTCAGTTTCAGCGGGCTAAAGACAGCAGTTATAAGGTATGTGGAAAAAGCGTCTTCTCGAGACGAGCTTCCAGGCAATGCTGACATCGCGGCTTCTTTTCAAGAGGCGGCACTAGAGGTGGTTGTCGAGAAAACCGTCCATGCGGCGGCTGAACTTGGGATAGGGCACGTGGTTGCCGCGGGTGGAGTCGCTTGCAACAAGAGGCTTCGCGACTGGCTTGAAGAAAGGTGTGGTGGGGAAGGAATCGAAGTTATCTTCCCTTCTCCGCAATATTGTACGGACAACGCGGCGATGGTGGCTGGACTTGGTTTTTTATTGCTCGAGAAGGGGATAACTACAGGGCTCGGCGTGGACGTGTTTCCAGGACTTAAGCCTGGAGAGCCAGTTCCGTCATGAGCGATTAGTCAGTGGTTTTAAGAGATGCAGGTTTTAGAGCTCGATGGGAGGTTTTATGAAAGAGTATATTCTCGCGATAGACCAAGGGACCACCGGTACCACTGCGATAGTTTTTTCGAAGAGCGGCGTGCCGCTTTCCAAACGCAACGTGGAATTCACCCAGTATTTTCCTTCTGGAGGGTGGGTCGAGCATGACCCAGAGGAGATATGGAAGACCACCCTTTCTTCTGTTGAAGCTGCCCTATCCGCCGCGGGCATAGGCGCGGGCGATCTTTGCGCTATTGGCATTACTAATCAGCGCGAGACCTCCGTTTTTTGGAAAAGGGAATCACTCGAGCCGGTTGGAAGAGCAATCGTCTGGCAGTGCAGGAGGTCGGCTGGCATATGTGATGCCCTCAAGAGAGAAGGGCTCGAAGAGAAATTCCAGTCGAAGACCGGACTGGTCATAGACCCATACTTCAGCGGTACCAAGATAAAGTGGAAGATGGATAACGACCCCGAGTTTGCCAGGATGGCAAGGAATGGTGAAATTTGTTTTGGGACCATAGATTCCTGGCTTTTGGCAAGGCTCACTGGTGGGAGGGTCCATGCTACCGATTTGAGCAATGCTTCCCGAACCCTCCTTTTCAACATCAACGAACTCACCTGGGACGAGGAAATAATACAAATCCTGGGTATTCCCCCTGAGATATTGCCAGAGGTGTGCCCCTCGAGCTTCGTCTTTGGGGAGACCGATCCAACATGTTTCTTTGGTGAGAGCGTCCCGATTGCGGGGGTTGCTGGCGACCAGCAAGCGGCGCTATTCGGGCAGGCTTGCTATAAGCCTGGCATGGCAAAAAATACTTACGGGACCGGGAGTTTTGTGGTGATGAACACCGGTGGAAAGCCTGTTCCCTCAAAGCATGGAATGCTCACCACCATTGCCTGGGGTTTAGATGGTAAGGTTGACTATGCGCTCGAAGGGTCTATTTTCATAACCGGTGCTGCCCTTCAATGGCTACGCGACGGTCTTGGAATAATCAAAAGTGCTTCTGAAGCTGGTCCTCTGGCAGAGAAGGCAGGAGACAACGGAGGATTGTATTTCGTGCCAGCTTTGGTGGGAATGGGAGCGCCTTATTGGGACCCTTACGCAAGGGGCGCCATACTCGGCATCACGCGAGGTACGACCAAGGAACAGCTCGTTCGTGCCACGGTTGAGGCAATGGCTTATCAGACTCGAGATGTCATCGACGCGATGCGGGGGGATTCAGGAATTGACATTCGTTCCCTAAGGGTTGATGGCGGCGCCTCGGTGATGGATGTCCTCCTTGAGTTCCAGGCAGACCTTCTAGGTATAGCGGTGGAGAGGCCTGTTGTCCAGGAGACCACCGCTTTGGGAGCTGCCTTTCTCGCGGGGCTCGCGGTTGGACTATGGAAGAATTTAAGTGAGCTTCAGAACCTGTGGGGTTCGGAGAAGATTTTTGAGCCTCACAGGGACAAGGGAGAGATGGATGTTCTTTATCGACGCTGGAGGAAAGCAGTCGAAAGAGCGCGGAACTGGGAGAACCCGGAGTTGGATTCTTGAGGAGTAAGCCAGCAAGCACGCTGGAAAAACAGAAATTCCAATCAGGGGTGGGTAATGAAAGAAAAATACGACGCCATTGTCGTTGGGGCAAGTTTCGCGGGCTTGGTGTTCAGCTGTAAGCTTGCTGAGCAAGGCTTCAGGGTATTGGTCATAGAAAAGGAGCCGGCACAGAGGGTTGGTTGCGATTACCTGGTTGAAGACGCTTTATTCAGAATTCCTGGTTTCGAATTCACCTCTGACTTGAGGAATTATTCTGGAGCCCCCCAATTGATAATGATAAGTCCGGATATGAGGACTCAAATTTCCATTTCAGAGCTTCCCATGGGGATGATAAACGCCAGAGAACTTTCCGAAACCCTGTTCGATAGGGCTAAATCATCCGGGGTGGAGGTACGGATGGGGTGTTCCGCCTTTGGCGTGGAGATTGAGAATGGTTTTGTGGTTGGGGTCAAGACCAGCCAGGGAAACTTTCCTTCGAGAATTGCCGTCTGCGCAAGCGGTGCGGAGAGAGTTTTGTGTAGAGATATTCCTATAGGCATGGGCATCCCAAGGCAGGTGGGGTTGAACGACCGGATGACCATCTATCGAGAGGTGAGAAATGTCTCGAGCTTTGGGGGCAGTGTGGATGAACTTAAGGATGGAGTGCTGGAGTACTACGTTGGTCGTTACGGAGGGTTTTGCTGGGTTTTTAGGCGCGGAAGCGAAAGCATCGATATTGGCGTAGCGACGCACGCCGCTTTAGGTAACAGTAATCCGAGGGAGATAGCCCGGGGTTTTATACGGTCAAATCCCATTGTGGGGGACAGGATTCTTTTCAGCGGTGGTGGAAGCATCCCCACACGCAGGCCTCTGAATACCATGGTGGGCTCCGGATTTATGGCATTGGGCGACTCAGCGTGTCATGCAAATCCCATTTTTGCGAAAGGTATAGCTGGAGCCATGCTTGGAGCGTCCATCGCCAGTGATGCTGCCGCTCTTGCTCTGGAAACTGGTGATGTTGGCGTAGAAGGCTTGTGGTCCTACAACTACGAGTATATGAGACAGAGGGGCTCTACCATGGTTGACCTCGATGCCTTAAGGATTTTCTTACACGCAATCGGGGAAGAAGATTTTTCTTGGCTCATGGCGAAGGGGCTTCTCGGCGAGGAAGAGTTGGCTAAAGCCCTTTCGGGAAGAACGGTTTTTTCGGGAGACAGCGCTGGCGTGAGGGGTCGCCTGAAAGCTTTGGGCAATTTTCCGCTTGCAAGGCGATATAGTAGAGCTTTGCGATTCGCCCAGAGAGCACAGGAACTGTATGGACAATATCCCTCCAGTTATTACCCCCCGGAATTTAGCGAATGGTCTCAAGAGGCCGATTTTCTTTTTGCGAATATTCGTAAGGTTCTGAGTACCTGAGAAGAATAAGAAATTCCTCTAATTTTTTGAAAGGCTGTTGATTTTTAGATGAGCTTCCTTATAATTTCCTTTAGCACTCTGGAGGCTAGAGTGCTAGCAGACTCTTTGAGGAAATGCTAAAGGAAGACAGGAGGGATGAATATGGAACTGGAGCCTTTAGGCGATCGCATTGTGGTAGAGCCTATGGAAAGCGAGGCGAGAACTGAAAGCGGGTTGGTGATTCCGGATACCGCCAAGGAGAAACCACAGGAAGGCAAAGTAATTGCGGTTGGACCTGGCAGGTTTGAGGAGGGGAAGAGAATCCCCATGGAGGTTAGTGTTGGCGATATAGTCGTGTACTCGAAATACGGGGGCACAGAAGTAAAAATTGGCTCGAAAGAATATCTTATCTTGAGCGAGAGAGACGTTTTAGCAAAGAAAAAAGCCGGCAAGGCAAAGTCGAAGTAGAAAAAGGTCAAAGTAGAAAAAGGGGGATTAAAAGATGCCGAAGATAATCGAATATAGCGAGGAGGCAAGGCGCGTTCTGGAAGCAGGCGTTACCAAACTTGCTGACACGGTGAGAGTGACCCTTGGTCCCAAGGGAAGAAATGTAGTTTTAGAGAAGAAGTTTGGATCGCCCACCATTACCAACGATGGCGTGACGATTGCGCGTGAGATTGAGCTGGAGGATCCCTATGAGAACATGGGAGCCCAGCTTGCCAAGGAAGTCGCCACGAAGACTAACGATGTTGCTGGCGACGGCACCACTACGGCAACTGTGCTGGCGCATGCGATGGTGAAAGAGGGTTTGAGAAACGTGGCGGCTGGAGCCAATCCAATGTTCATAAGAAAAGGGATTGAAAAAGCGGTGGAGCAGGTTACAGCTGACATTAAAAAACGCGCAAAAGAGGTAGAAACACAAGGGCAGATAGCGGAAGTCGCCGCCATATCCGCTGACTCTGAAGAAGTTGGGAAGATAATCGCCGATGCCATGGAGAAAGTTGGCAAGGATGGCGTCATCACCGTAGAGGAGTCCCAGACATTTGGGATGGAATTCGACGTGGTGGAAGGACTCCAGTTCGACAAAGGTTACCTTTCACCCTACATGGTGACGGACACCGAGCGCATGGAGGGTGTCCTCGATGACCCCTATATTCTAATAGCCAACCAAAAGATATCTGCCGTCGCTGATCTTCTGCCGATTCTCGAGAAGGTGATGCAAGCTGGTAAACCGCTGCTGATAATCGCGGAAGATGTGGAAGGAGAGGCACTTGCTACCCTTGTAGTGAACAAGATTCGTGGCACATTCCTCAGCATTGCGGTCAAAGCTCCTGGTTTTGGAGACAGAAGGAAAGCTATGCTCGAAGACATCGCGATACTGACCGGGGGCCAGGCAATCACTGAGGAACTAGGAATCAAGCTCGAGAATGTAACGCTCGATATGCTGGGTAGGGCAAGGCAGGTCAAGGTTACCAAGGAGGATACCATAGTAGTCGAAGGAAGGGGCGACCCCAAAGCTATTGAAGGCAGGATTCAGCAGATCCGAAGCGAAATCGAGAGAACTGATTCCGACTTCGACAGGGAAAAGTTGCAGGAGAGGCTTGCCAAGCTGTCTGGTGGTGTAGCGGTTATAAAGGTTGGAGCCGCTACCGAGGTTGAGTTGAGGGAGAGAAAACACCGCATCGAGG
>JAQURN010000018.1 GCA_028715585.1 Actinomycetota bacterium
ATTTACACTCTCTGGCGACCTGCTTTCCAATCCTGCCATAACCACAGATGATGCAGTGACCTGTTATTTCCTTCAGTTCCCGCAAGGTCTTTCGCCTCCCCATAACATCGAGCATTCTTCCTTCCAAAAGCAGCTCGACAACGCTCGTCGTAAGATAAACCACTACTGCAAGACTTATAACGATAATAAAGGTGGTAAAAACCCGCCCCCCGCTAGATAGGGGATGGACTTCGCTATATCCAACCGTGGAGATGGTGATGACAGTCATATAAAACGCGTCCATAAAATTCAGGTCTTCGATAATCATGTAGCCGATGGTGCTAACCAGGGCGAGAATAACAAACGCAAAAATTGCCATCCGCAGATGCCAGAACCTGCTTTTGCCTCTCCTGTTTTTCATAATCCCCACTTATTTTGGCACCTAAAATGCACAAAAAAAACAGAAAATGCAAAATTCGCGCGGTCAACAGATAAATAGAGGGAACCGCTCAAAGGAAGTCTTGAGGCTCAATATGATCGAGGAAATCTCTAAACCTCTGTATTTCCTCTTCGTCATCCATCTCGATTATGATGCTTGCTTCATCCAGCACTTTTTCCGCCGCGTAAATAGGCACATCCATTCGCACCGCCAATGCGATGGCATCGGAAGGACGAGCGCTTATGACATGTTTTACCCCATTTGAGTACATTGTTATCTCCGCGTAGAAAGTGCCATCAATCAAGTCGCTTACCACAATACTGCGAACCTCGACCTGTAAATCTTCCAGCACATTCTTGAAAAGATCATGGGTCATCGGTCTTGCGGTTTCCACCCCTTGAAGAGCGAATGCTATCGCTGTTGCTTCAAAGGCTCCTATCCAGATAGGAAGGAACCTATTTCCAGTTTCCTCCTGCAGAAGCACTATTGGTTGATTTGCCGGGAGCTCTACTCTTACTCCCACCAGTTTCATCTTTACTATTACCGTCACCATCTTCTTTATACTTCAACGAAAATAGAGGGTCAAATTTAATTGCTTATTCAAGCTAAAAAGTTCGGAAGGGACTGGATACAATCTCGCCAAACTTGCAAAGCGTATACCAAAGGACATAAGCAGCCGAGAGAGGCGGCGTGACTTTATCTTTGGCTTCTTCCGCAACAACCTCTTCCTCACTGATTTTCAAATCGCCAACCCAGCATACCGCATTGCCAAGCTTTTCACCTTTCTCAATAGGAGGCTCTGCTTCACTTTTGATTTTTGTTTTTAATAAAACCGTCTCGCCCCGCCCCTTTAGCACGAGGACCGCCATTTCCTTTTTCGCAACTGCTCTGACATGGCACTCAGGAAAAGCGGAAACCCGAGTTTTTCCCAATGGCTCTCCTCTCTTTGCTACCACGACTCTCCCGGTAGAAAGAAATCCATAATCCAGTAGCCTGGAGGCATCCAAATCTCTTTGTTCGCTGCTCATTATCACGGCAATCAAAAATTTGTTTTCTCTTTTTGCCGAGGCGACAATGCAACTTCCGGCACCTTTCGTATAGCCGGTCTTTATGCCATTAGCACCAGGGTATGTTTGAAGAAGGGTGTTATGGCTCTGGCAGATCCTCTGATTTGGATGCCCCTCCCATGGAAGCGCATGCTCCCTCGATGAAACCATTCTGGCTAGAAGGGAATCCTGCATGAGTGTTCTACCGATGATTGCAAGATCGTAGGCGGTGGAATAGTGACCTTTCTCATCCAAGCCATGGGGGTTCTTGAAATTGGTGTTCAGCGCCCCGATTTCTCTCGCTTTCGCGTTCATGCGGTCCACAAAAAGACCCATATCCCCAGAAGCGGCTTCCGCAAGCGCAATTGCCGCATCGTTAGCTGACTGGACGAGTAAAGCCCATAGAAGATTTTCTACCGTGAAAACCTCTCCCGGCTCAAGCCATATCTCTTTTTCACCAACTTCTGATGCTTTCGCCGAAACTTGAACCTGCTTATCAAGTTTTAGTTTTTCGCGAGCCACAATGGCAGTCATCATCTTCGTGGTGCTCGCCATTGGAAGGCGGAGGTTCGGGTTCTTTTCAAAAAGGACCCTTCCACTTTCAGCATCCATGAGAACAGCGGATTTCGCCATCAGCCCCGGGGGGTCCATTCTCTTCGCGGCGTTGGTTGTAAAGCGCTTTGTTACGCTCGAAGTTTGATTTGTAATCTTCGACCCAGCAATCACCTGCCCAAAGGACACAAGTATGAGAACAAGAATAGCTATGCATATAGCGGCAAGGATCTTGCTTTGGTTCCCGAGAAAGAAATTCAGGCGGCTTTTTACCCCATTCTTTTGCTTTATTTTTCCCTGCTCGTAAACGTAAACTTTTTTCATTCGGAAATTAAACCCGGAAATTGCTAAACCGAAGTCAAAGAGCTCTCAGCCCTTCAACAAAAAGCATCACATTCAGTAGCAAAATGCCCATGCTTGCCATGTATGCAATGGTGTTTTCTACCACGTTATTTTTCTTATTGCCCATTATTCGCTCGTCGCTTGCTATCAAAAGCATATAAATCAAAATAATGGGGAGAAGTATGCCATTGAGCACTTGTGTCAACAATATTATTCCAACCAAGGATACCTTTGGTAAAAGGACAATGCAAACGCTTACCAGTAGCTGAAAGCTGTATATTCCGAAGAAAAGACGCGCCTGCGAAAAGCCCTTCCCAATACCGCTTTCCCAACCAAATGCCTCGCACACCGAATATGAAGTAGAAAGTGGCACCACGTTCGCGGAGAGCACGGAAGCCCCGAAAAGGCCTATGCCGAAGAGTATGCTTGAATAAGACCCGGCAAGAGGCTTGAGCGCCAACGCGGCTTGCTGCACGTTATCAACCCCGATGCCAGCTCGATGGAGAGTAAAGGTAGTACAGATGATTATAGAAAGGGCAACCACGTTAGCAAGGAAAACGCCGCTGAACACATCCGCTCTTTCATATTTCAAGTCAAGAGGCTTGATGTTTTTGTCCACTACGTTGGACTGCACAAAGAATTGCATCCATGGAGCAAGAGTGGTGCCTACCAAGGCAACACCGCTATAGAGAAAAGGGCTTTCCATTCGCACGGTGGGTTTAACTAAGCTCGTAGCAACCATACCCCAGTCTGGATGGGAGAGAAATGCCGAAAAAAAATAGCTCACCTGCGTAAGGCAGATAAGCATAAACGCTTTCTCCACCCTCTGGAATGAACCCTCCACGACGAGTGCCCACATCGTGAGGGCAACAACTGGAACCGTGAAATATTTATTGATTCCAAAGATTTCCAGGCTCGCGGCAATGCCAGCAAACTCCGCTACAGTAGTCCCCAGGTTTGCCGCGAGCAGCACCACCATGGCAAAAAATGTTGGCCTCAATCCGAAGCGCTCCCTTATTAGACCCGCAAGACCCTTTCCGGTGACTACTCCCATTCGAGCAGACATTTCTTGAAACAGGCCTAGGCAAATCGCGCTTACAACCAGAAGCCAAACCATGGACAATCCAAATCTGGCCCCCACAACGGAACATGTAGTTATTCCACTCGCTCCAACGCCCGCAAGTGCGGTTATAATACCCGGTCCTACTATAGAGGCATATCTGAGAAATTCGCTACTCCTTTTCTCTTCACTCATCCTCGAAAAAACTCCCTCCCCTTTATCCCAATAATTGAACAAGAAACCGAGTAACAAAAACAAAACAGAGTATGGAAACGCACAGGGCTGACAAGTTTATAACGCTCGTACCGGCACGCAAAATCACTCTTGGTTTCATCCTCGCCAAGAGGATTGAAAGAATAATCGCAAGTATCCCAGAGGCTAAAACTCCACAAAAAACACCGATGGCACCAGCAATTGAAAGTAAGAGAGAATCAAACCAAAGATAGGATCCCAGAAACGCTCCCAACGAAACAATGATGCTAGCTAGGAAAACATAAACAACCTCCATCGATTCCTTGGGAGTCTTCCTTCCACCCAGATACTCATCCTCCCCCATTTCGTGTATCCGCTTTGCAAGTGGCCAGAAAGAAACATCATGCGAAGAGCGAAGTAATGCGGGAATCAAAACAAAGAGAGACCCTAAAGCGGCAAAATTGTTTCCCAGTCCGCCAAGGATGGCAGTAGCTATAAGCCCACCAGCCATGCTAACAACTAGAACGGCCGCACGGGTGGGGTTCAAAAACATGCTTTTTATCTTCCCTCCCTCTATAAAAACACCCGAAAGCTCCCCTACATCTTCAGATGCCTCCTGGTTGATGACATCAATCGCGTCATCGAAGGTAACGATACCTTTGAGAACATAATCATCGTCAACAACAGGCAAGGCAATCAAGTTGTACCGAGAAAGCTTAGAAGCAACATCTTCCTGGTCATCGAAGATGTTGGCGACAATTACATCTCGTATCATGATGTCCTGAACAGCTTTTTCGGGAGAAGATCTCAAGAGGTCCCTGAGGGAAAGAACGCCGGAGAGATGCCCCTCAGGATCAACTACATAGACATAGTAAATCGTTTCCGCGGAAGAAACATGTTCTCTTATATATTCAATCGCTTGCTGGGCAGTCATGCTTTTGGGGATGGCCACATACTCGGTAGTCATGAGACCTCCAGCCGATTGAGGGTCATAGCTAAGCAATTCGGTTATACGAGAAGCTTTTTCGGCTTTCACCAACCCTATAAGTGATTTTGCTTTCTCCCTTGGCAATGAACCTAATATGTCTGCCGCCTCGTCAGAGGGCAACATCTCCAGGAATTTTGAAAGTCTAGCGTCGGTGAGATTTTCAGCAAGGGCAGACCTCACTTGCGGAACCATCTCAGAAAGAACCTCGGCTGCCTTGGGATCCTCCAAAAGCGCAAACATCTTTGCCCTCTTTTCCTCGTCGAGTTGCTCGAGGATGTCAGCAATATCAGAGGGGTGGAGTTGGTGAAGTCTCCGATGCTCGATCCTCAATTGAATGTCGCTTTCTGTCGGAGAAATGAGCGAGATAAAATCCCAGGGTATCATTTTCTCCCCTAGAAAGCCCGGTGCTATATTTTGGAAGGATTGAGCCAATCTCGAAAATCCAAGCCTTCTCAATATCGCTGGAAAACCAACATCAACTCCCATGACGCGAAGATCTCTTCCTACCTCCATCAAGCGAACATCGCTAACCCGAACTACTTTGTAGCCGTCCAAATCGACTATTTGTCTGTCAAGCAGGTCTCTCGCGAGAAAGATGCCGTTTCTTTCCATGCGAGCCTTGCTTGCGCCACTCGCCAAAACGAGTCTTTTCCTGTCTACCTCCCATATGTCCAACCAGCTGGCGGAAAAATACCATCTTTTGAAACCGCGGCGAGCTTCGATCAGAATTTCTTGGACTCTGGGAAACCCCTTTTCCTCCCTTACCACCAAGTCAGCAAGGCGGCCAATTCTTTTGCCCTCCGCGTCTATAACTGAACTCCCAAGCATGGTGCTTAAATAAAGCACTTCACAGCTCCCTCCATGCAATAAAAAAGCCCTCAGGAAGAGGGCAAGTTTCAACCTTTCCTGATATCTTAAATCATGACGAAACTCTCCCTCTGGAACGCGCATGCACCGGAAGCGTTTCACTCATCGCTAATATAGATTTATACGGTTTGTCGCTCTCCGTCATTAAATCAATCGACCCCTGACAACTTACATGACCTCAGTAAGGACAAACCTCACTCAGCCTCAAGTCAAATGTCGGGAAACATCTCCTGGGTCGGCACACCAGGCTCGCCACTACCCCGACTTTCCTCTTCTGGTGACGGTTTCTCCGACTCCTTTTTTGAAGTCTCTGCCAACACTTTTTCCTCCAGCGTATCGATAGTAACCGGACGAGGAAGATACTCTGAAAGCTCTTCATCCAAGAGAGCTTTTTCGAGCATCTGGCACAAGGAAATCAGGTTTTCCATATCTTTCAACGCGATTCTTCTTGTATTAGGGTCTTTGTGCTCAAATTGTGGCCTAATTATCTGTTCGATAAAGGAGGATTTGCGGCTCGAAAACTGGACAAACATGCGAAGGTGCCTCGGTTCTACCCCATAAGTAAAGAACTCCTTCGCAAGTGCCATGATTTTCATGTCATTTGTGGAAAAATATTTTCCTTCTTTTCTCTCTTTCACTCGAACTATCCCGAATTCAACCATTTCGTTTATGGTTTCAACAGGCAACCCAAGCTTCACCGGCGCGAGATCAAAAGGTACCGGCGCTTGTTCCACCGTAAGCGCCTCCGCCGCCTGCCCCGACATAACAGCCAGATCCCCAGCTAAAGCTTTACCTGACTGCAAGTCCTGAATTTTTTTCTTTATCACTGAAAGCGGAAGATATTCTTCGCGTTGAAGTCGAAGTATATAGGTGATGAGCTTGACATCCGCTTTTGAATACTTTCTGTACCCACTTTGGGTCCTTGCAGGAGAAATCAAGTTCTCTTTTTCCAGAAATCTCAATTTACTGATGGTGATGTCCGGAAATTCTGTTTTTAGCATCTCTTGGACTTCACCGATGCCATAACCCTCTTTGTTGGAAGTCATAACATATCCTTAACTATAAACGCTGGCTTGAATCTTTAACTTAATATGCGGAATATGGCATCAAATGTCAACTGTGAGGTGCCACTATTTACAGAAAAAAACTAGCCTGAATTTGCCAATCTGTATTTCGGTTCCACTTTCCAGCTTAGCTTCCTCAACTCTAGATTTATCTATGTAAGTGCCATTTAGGCTCCCAAGATCGACTATTTTGTACTCTTTCCCTTCTCGAATTATTTCAGCGTGTTGCCTTGAGACCGTTATATCGTCCAGGAAAACATCGCTCCCTGGATGCCTTCCAACTGTTGTAACATCTTTTGTGAGCACAAACCTGGTCCCCGCGTTTGGCCCTCTTTTTACGACAAGCAACGCCCCCCCGGCCTCCAACTCCTCCTCTGGAACTTGAATCTCTGCCTCTACCTCGATATCGGCTTCAAGGGGTGTAAGTGTTATGGTCGTCTCTTCTGCTCTGGAGGGAATCTGAAGGTATGCCCCGCATCGAGAACAGTACGCGCTGCCATCTGGGTTATTGGTTCCACAAACAGGACAAAACATAACTTCACCACCTATAAATCTTTACCTTTCTCTTCATGTAACCTTATGACCACTTCGTTGATTTCTTCCTTTTCAAACCCCATATCCTTTATTAGCCCAAGGATAGCGCTTCTCTGCTTTGATGAAAGCTCACCCAAATCAACATATATCCTGCTCCCTTTGGGTTTCTCCTCCTCGTAAGACATCTTGGCATCCTGGCTTCCGTGCATAACTTGCTACCCCCCCTGACTTCATAAGGATATTGTAGCAAAGTCAACAGTTTAGGCTATAGTTCACCCTCAACAGGATATCACACCCTGGGTTGGAGTCCTCCAATAAATCCATTGCTTCGATTTTTCCTCGAAAGCAAAAAGGATAACTTCTCTTCCGCCGGCGTAAGGGTGCCCTCCCACAAACTCAAACCCAGTCCTTTGGAAAACCCTTCCTTGAAAGCCTCGACTGCCTCCGCCCAACTTACCCGCTTCGATATTTCTTCCTCCAGGCTCAGCGGCAAGGCATTGCCGCTTTTAGAGCTAAGAGGCAAGATTTCAGAATAAAAACGCTTATTTTCAGCAAGAATGAGTGTCCCGTGTTGCAAAATAGATTGTCTGTAGATTCTCTGAGCACTTCCACATATCTTCCTCTCCCCTACCGAGATATCAACTCCATATTCGCCAAGAAAGCACCATGCGTCCTGGCTCTCCTTTTTTTTGCCCCTCTTCGCTACTCGAGCGCTTACGCCTAGGAGACGGAGTCCTTCGATAACACATACGGAAATCAAATGAAACATCGTGTCTCGTACACGAAGAGATGGTTTTTCCAGGGGAAATATCACGCTATAGGTAAAATCATCCGCGTGAAGGAGAGCAAGCCCGCCCGTTGGTCTCCTGATTAAGTCGATGCCAAGCCTCTCACAAGCGTTGAAGTCTATTTCTTCTAAATTGGCTTTCTGAAACCGCCCAAGGGTAATAGCGGGGGGTGAAAAAGAATAGAAGCGAATCGTAGGGATTGCCCTCCCCTGGGGACATAACGCGATTGCTTCGTCCCGCGCCATGTTTAACGCCCCAGATAAACCTCCGTCTATAAGCAGGCGAATACTTTCCATTCCAGCAAGAGGAATGTCCGACTCCATGTTTTGCTCAAAGCTCGAGACCAGAAATACTTTGGAGAACTTTCTCCCTTATTTCCCTGGGGGAACGGGACAGCTTGAGTTTCTTGCCCCTGTCGTAATAGCCACTGGAGAGCGCTTCCATCTCTGACCCACATTCCTTACAAATAACTTCATTCACTCCCGCCAGAGTTTGTCTTCTCGATTTACAGGAAGAACATTCCCAAAGCTGCTTCCTGCCCGATTTCTTGCCCCTTTTCGCGCTTGGCTTACTGTCTATCTCAACTATATCCATTGAAAAATTGATAACGGGGGAATTGCTTATATGCGTCCCAACCCCGTATGCATCCGCCCATGGGTTGTATCTTAGGATGCTTTCCTCATTTATTCCACCGGAAACAAATATTTTTGCGTTCTCGTAGCCGCGAATGTCGAGTTCCCAGCGCACTTCGTCAAGAATATCCTCAAAGACGCCACGCCTGGAGGTGGGCGTATCGAGACGAACTCCATCGAGTCTATCCCCAAGCACCTCAGCCGCGTAAATCGCACCGAATTTCTCATCCTGGAAAGTATCAATCAAGGCAATTCTGTTTATCTCTGGGGGCATGGCTTCATCGAAAGCCTGGAATGCTACTTTTTCATCTTGCGCGCATAGAATCAAAGTATGCGACATAGTGCCACTTGGCTGTTCTCCTATTAAAAGAGCGCTTTCGACAACTGCTACGCCATCAAAACCACCGACGAAGGCATTTCTTTCAATCATTGGAGCGAGAACAGGATGCATTCTCCTGGCTCCAAAGCTTATGAGCGTTCTGTCCCCAGCTGCAATTCTACATCTTGCCGCGTTTGTGGCGATGCCAGAAGCCTGGCATATCAAGCCCAGGATAGACGTCTCGTATATCCCAAAATCCAAATACTTGCCGGTCAAACAAAGGACCGGTTCGCCCGCGTAAAAAACCTGCCCCTCGTCTATCGACTCAAGATAAACGGGAAGCCCATCAACCAGCTCAAGCACTTCTTCAAGGCCAGCAAAAACCGCCCATTCCCAACCTCCGGGAAGCGCGGTAGCCCGGACTTCCATCGAGACCGTCGGGTTTATGTTCCTACGCTCGAGTGCCTTGGCAACACGCTCAAAATAAACGTCGGTAACTCTTCCTTGCTTTATGTGGTCCTCGGAAGCAATTTGAAATCCCACTGTATAACCTCCCGATATCGCTCGCTTACCAGATAACTTCTACGCCAAATACATCCTGCATTTGCTTCAGGGAAAAAGTGTGTTCTTCTTCAGTCAGAGCAGCAACCGCTTTTGAAGGCACAACAACATCATAATCCCTCATAACCGCCTCGAGAGCAGTAACGAATACGCAGATATTGGTTACCGTCCCTGTTATAAGCAAGCGTTTCACGCCAAGTGAGCGGAGAAGATTGTCGAGCTCAGTTCCATAGAAGGCTGAAAATCTCTTTTTGCTTATCAGATGGTCTTCCTCATGAGGCTTTAACTCTTCAACTATTTCACCTCCAGGTGTGCCCTGGATGCAGTGAGGTGGCCACTTCTGGAACTCGCGGTCATCTGAATCATGAGAGTCGTTTACATAAATGACAGGGATACCCCTCTTGCGAGCTTCATTTGCGAGCGAGTGAATCTCCGGTATTATTTCTCTTGCCGCTGGCACAAAAAGAGAACCACCTGCTTCCGCAAAATCTCTCACCATGTCAACAATAAGTAAGGCGCTCTCAGGCGTAAAAACTGACATTTGACCACCTCGATTATCCTGAATATCTCAAAACATTCTCCGCGCACGGAAGCGGTTCAACTCTTTTCGGGATTAGCAATTCCTGAACCTCGCCTCTGAGGGCATGCTTTCCGGAAGCGGTTATTCGAGCTCTGATTAAGCTATCAATCGGGGCATCCTTTTCCGGGAGAAGAACGATGTGGTTTGTCGCGGTTCGCCCGATGACGTATGGTCCCTTTTTGGCGTGAGATAGAGTTATAACCTCTTCCTCCCTCCCCACAAACCTCTTTAATGCCCTCTCGGTTATTTCATCCTGCAGTCTCGAAACTTCCAGGAATCTCCTGGTTTTATCGGCCTCGGAAATCTTGCCAAGCTCAGCCTCCAGGAGGTATGCCCTCGTGTTTTCCCGGCTTGAGTACTTGAATATATAAGCAAAGTCAAATTGCGCCTCTTCAACCAGCGCCAATGTGTCCTCGAAATCACTTTCAGTTTCCCCAGGGAATCCAACAATTATGTCCGTGGTAAGGGAAATCCCTGGCACAAGCTCGCGCGCGTGATTGATGACATCCAGGTAAAACTGTCGGTCATAACCTCTTCTCATATGTTTGAGCACCCTATCGGACCCGGATTGAAAAGGGAGGTGGAGGTGAGGACATACCTCCTCCCTATTTCTCATAACCTCGAACAACGAATAGGAGATATCTCTGGGATGGGAAGTCTCAAATTTCACTCTTCTTATTCCCTCAACGGAGGCTACGAAATCTAGAACTTCCGCGAATCCGATGGGTTCTTGGAAATCTCTTCCATACGAATTGACATTCTGACCTAGCAAAATAACCTCCACGGTACCTTCTGATGCAAGAGAATCGACCTCGGCGAGTATTTCCGAGAAAGGGCGGCTTCTTTCTCTTCCCCGAACATAAGGCACAACGCAATAAGAACAAAACCTACTGCACCCATAGCTTATAGGAACCCACGCACTGAGAAAGTTATTGCGTTTCGTGGGATGCGAATCGATCTCACAATCGTCAACGTTGCCAAGTGCCAGAACCTGAGAATTCTTACTCATCTCAATCAAGTCGACAATCTTTCCCAATTCCTCCACACCAAAAACGAGATTCACCCGAGGGGCACGAGTGAAAATATCGGCTCCGAGGCGCCTTGCCATGCACCCGCAGACAGCCACTACCTGCCCCTTGCCGCTGATTGCCTGAAGTGCCCCCCATACCTTGTCCTCCGCGCTTTTTCTGACGGAACACGTATTGAAGATGACCACATCTGCTTCCTGTGGTAAATCTGTCCTTTGGTAGCCCGCTTTCTCTAAAACGCCGGATATGTGCTCGGAATCATGGACGTTCATTTGACATCCATGGGTACGAAGATAATACAAATAGGGGTGCCTATTTTGCCTGGGATGCATCATTAACTCGAAATTTCTTTAGAGAGGTGCCTCTTCAGGGCATAACCGGAAGCCGATATCCCTGAAATCAAAAGTCCGGTTTTCGTAATCGGCGACCTTGCTACCTTCTCAATCGCTTCAGACGCCTGACCCATCCGTTGCACAAGGACTTCCGTGTCCTTGGTAATTTTCTCCACCTCTGCCAGCTCCTCGTTGACGCTTTCCAGCATCATTCCCGCTTTCCTCAAAAGGAGAAGAGTTGACGGTTTGCTTTCGCCGACTATTTCACCCACCTCTGCGAGGGTTTTTCTAAGTCTTAAGAGGACTGGTATCATCACAAATACCAGCACCACAAGCGCCGCGGCTCCCGTAACCTGGAGAATTTTCAAAGCCATGCTTTTCCTCCAATCGCTTTTGGCAAGTTATTTTAGAACAACTCCCCCAAAACACAAACTCAAAGCAACCCTACAAACGGATAATTATCTAGTTTCCACCCGTCGGCTTCTTTTATGAGCCTTAAGCTTTCGACTTTCGCGGAATCATCGGGAAAATAAGCAACCACCTTTATGGTAGCAGTCATGGGGTCTAAAAAGGCAAGACTAGCCTTGCTTACATAATAATCTGTAGCCTTTTTTCCCTCCATCCATGCTTTTTTCCACATCTGGGCGAAACCTTCTTTCGACCCGTAGAAGAGTGGGAGCACCGTCTTGAGTCTCGCGCAGAACAACCCTAACAGAACATCCGGTTTGTACTCACGAACATCGGCTTCCATAAAGGTCTCGACAACCCTGTATATTTCTTCCTTTTCTTTTTCGTCCATTTTCACTTCATAGACACTAGCTAGTCTTGTTCCCGCTTGGAAAAAATCCCCGCTTATGCGTATTTTGAGAAAATCCGCTTTTGAGAGAAAATCGTTTGTCTTTGAAAAAGCACTCTGAGCAAGGGATTCCAAGACAACCTTTTCCGCGTCTATTTTTTCCTTTCCGGGGTTCTCGGAAAGCTCTACCAGCTTTGATAAATAATCACCAAGGCTGGCAAGTGCCCTCTTCTCCAATTCTCCCACTTTTTCAAACCCTCCCGGGGGGATGACTTTTTCCGCTTCAAATTTTCCAAGCAGTTCCAGCATCTCCGAAGCAACCTTCCCAACGGCAGGGAAATCTGCTTCCGCTTGAATCTTCTCTGTAGCCTGAGTAACTAATTTTGCATGCGAAGCAACTTCGCCCCATCTCTTTTCAAGCTCGCCCTTATAATTCTCGATGCTTTGCTCGCGGGATTGATGTGAAAAAAACAAAAAGAGAATGATAACGATGACGACCACAGGGATTGCAACAAAAAACCACTTCTTTCCGCGGCGAAAGGTATCAGAAAAACTCATTATTTTTCCTCAAATCTCAAGGATTAAGAGGCTCGATTACCAATAACACGAGATTCAAAACTTGTCTCGAGCCTCGACATACCCCTTGTAAGTAAATCTATTTGGCAAATTCTGTAGCTCTCGTCTCGCGAATGACTGTGACTTTTATCTGGCCAGGGTAGTCAAGCTGTTCTTCTATCTCCTTGGCGATGTCCCTGGCAAGTCTAACGCTACCCACATCATCCACTAGGTCCGCCTTCACCATTATCCTTATTTCCCTCCCTGCCTGGAGCGCATACGACTTCTCCACGCCTTCGAAGGAATCAGCAAGGCTTTCCAGCTTTTCAAGGCGCTTCACATAACTCTCGAGCATCTCCCGCCTGGCACCAGGCCTTGCGGCAGATATGGCATCCGCGGCTTGAACTAGCACCGCTTCTATGGTCATGGTTTTGACTTCTCCATGATGAGCCTCGATAGCGTGCACGATATTTTTGTCTTCTCCTAACCTCTTAGCCAGCTCTGCCCCGATAATAGCATGAGACCCCTCTACCTCCTGGTCAATGCCCTTGCCGATATCATGAAGAAGCCCGGCTCGCTCCGGCAGCTTCGCGTCAAGCCCAAGTTCTGCTGCCATCAGCCCGGCAAGGCGAGCAACTTCAAGCGAATGTTTTAGTATATTTTGACCATAGGAAGTGCGAAATTTAAGTCTTCCAAGTGCTCGGATTAACTCCTTGTGGATGTTATGAATGCCAATCTCGAAAGCAGCCTCTTCACCCGCGTCTCTTATTTCCTTTTCTACGTCAGCTTTTGCCTTTGCGTATATTTCCTCTATTCTTGCGGGTTGAATCCTGCCATCGAGTATCATTCGCTCGAGAGTTAATCTGGCAATCTCGCGGCGGACTGGATCAAAACCAGAAAGTATCACCGCCTCGGGAGTATCATCTATTATCAAGTTTATGCCGGTAAGAGTCTCGAACGCCCTTATATTCCGCCCTTCCCTACCTATTATCCTTCCCTTCATCTCATCACCAGGAAGAGGAACCACGGAAACAGTAGTTTCAGCCACGTGTTCGGAAGCACACCGTTGTATAGCAATGGAAATTATTTCCCTTGCTCTCTTTTCCGCTTCTTCTCTAGCCTTTGTTTCCTCCTCCTTTATAAAAAGCGCACTTTCAGCCTTTACTTCTTCTTTGACCCTTTCAAGAAGTTCTTCTTTTGCTTCCTCTCTGGTCATGTTGGCGATTTTTTCAAGCAGAACTTTCTGCTCATGCGCCGCCTTAGCCAATTTAGCTTCCCTCTCTTTGAGGTGCTCTTCCCAGGAGACGAGTCTCTTTTCATCCCTACGCAGCTTTTCCTCATTCGCTTCAATTGTTTCTTCCTTTTGCGCAAGTTTTCTCTCAAGCCTCTGAAGATTCGAGCGCTGAGTTTTTAGCCCTTTTTCGGCTTCAGCTCTCATACGTTGAACTTTTTCCTTTGTCTCAACTTGAGCTTCACGTCTGATTTTTTCCGCCTCGCTTTGAGCCGCGGCAAGCATGCGTTTTGATGCTTCCTCCGCGGTGGAAATTTTGCGTTCCGCTATATATTTCCTGAGTAGAAAACCGAGGAAGCCCCCAAGGAGAATCGCACTGACACAAACGACAATCTCGTTAATTTTGAATACCCCCTCTCAAAAACAAACGCCGAGCAGTGCTCGGCGTAGCGACATCAACCTAAACTTAAGGGAAACCTTTCTATTTAATTAGCATAAACTCAAAACGTGCATCCCAATAAGAAAATAGCTAACGCTAACCTCTTTATCTGCAAATGCAAAAGATATTACTACGCCTTTTCCTTATTTTATTCCAGGGAATGGCTGTGGTCAACGATTGAAATGTTCTCTAATGCCCTGGCGCAAATCTCGGGCGAGAATCCTTTCCTCAAAAGGTAACCCTGGATTTTCCTAACAACCCCAGGCTCAACTTTTACCTTCAAGCTCTCCACTTTCTTTCTGGCAACCTCTACTGCTCTTTGTTCTTCTTTGTCCAGAGGATACCTGCTCAGGGTTTCTTCTAATACCTCTTCGCTCAAACCTTTTTTTATCAGTTCATATCGCACT
>JAQURN010000019.1 GCA_028715585.1 Actinomycetota bacterium
GGCTTAACTGGATTGTTGACGGCTATACCACCAGCGAATATTTTCCTTATTCCGAGCCAACAGAGGGGTTCGGCAACTATGTGAGAAATTCGGTGAAGGCGGTAGTTGACGCTTACAGTGGGAAGGTAAGCCTGTATGTGATTGATCCAGACGACCCTGTGATAAAGACCTACAGGAAAATCTTCCCACAGATTTTCAAGTCCTTCGAGGATGTGCCAAAAGACTTGGAGAAGCATTTTCGCTATCCCGAGGACCTATTCCTCGCCCAGGCAAATATGTTTGCCACCTACCACATGACGGATACCCGTGAATTCTACAACAAGGAAGATGAGTGGAAGGCACCTCTTCAGGTTGTCGATGGCGCGAAGGAGCCCATGAGCCCATATTACGTGGTAATGAAACTTCCTGGGGAGTCCAGGGAAGAAATGATTTTGATGATGCCGTTCACCCCTCACCAAAAGCAAAACATGGTTTCCTGGCTTGCGGCGAGGATGGATCCCGGCCACTATGGCGAGATAGTAAACTACGTCTTCCCAAGCGGAAAGCTTGCTTATGGTCCCGAGCAGGTGGAGGGAAGGATTGAGCAGGACACAGAGATAAGTAGGCAGCTTTCTTTATGGCGGCAGAAGGGTTCCAGCGTTATCCGCGGAGACATCCTGGTGATACCTATAGAGGAATCCCTGATTTACGTGGAGCCACCTTACCTTCAAGCGGTAGATAGACCCATACCACAGATAAAAAGGGTAATTCTGGCATATGGGGAGCAAGTAGTGATGGAACCAACCCTCGAGGCGGCTATCGCGCGAGTGTTTGGGGGAGCTCCACCCACTCCCACGGCTCCCGCTGCCGAAGTCCAGCAGCCGTCAGGGCAGCAGATTGAGCTTGCGGGAAAAGCTCTAGACCTCTATAACCAAGCTATCGAGGCACAGAAAGCCGGAGATTGGTCAACCTATGGCTTGCGCCTCAAAGAACTTGGTTCCGTGCTCGAGCAGTTGGGGAAATCTAGCACTAGATAATCTTTAGCTTCCTTGCTAAGTCCAGGTATCCCCTCATCAACATTCGCAGCGGGTTTGCCTTTATCTTGAAGCTCATCTGGCACCCCTCGCGTTCGCCGTTTACGCAGTCTGTTATCCTATCGACCAGGTCTTTTTCTTCCGTTGCCGCTGCGATATATTCACATGACTCGCGGTTCATCTTGACTACTATATCGGGGGAGTTGGTATATCCAGGGCGCACTTCTATCACTCCACCCACTTTTTCAAGTGTATAAGGCTCGTCGTCCACTGTCGCTTGGAGACAAGCCCCGTCTTTCACGTATTTGATGAGATCTGAGCCAGGATATTCCTGGAATATCTGTTTGAGTAAATTCGAAGTACTTTTTTTTCTAGGCATGTCCTATATCCTAATAGTTTTCAGGATTTTTTGCTTTCCTTTTACCTGGACGAGGATGTAGTGGTGAAACCCCCCGTTCTCCTCGCTCAGGTGAGGCTTTGCACCTGCGCCTCCAGTGATGGTCAAATACATTCCTTGAGTTTTCTCCCTGGAGTATACATGGAAATGCCCGCAGAAGAGTTCCTCTACTCCTCCGCTCGAAAGTATAGGGACCAGGTATTTATTCGCTTCGATTCCCTTCTTGCTTTCCGAAGAGAATCTTGAGGAATAGACGCATCCTGGAGGTACGTGTGCTACCGCGAAGACATGATTGAATCCCTTTTGCCTTGCCTTTTTCAAATCCTCTTCGACCCACTTTTGTTCCTCGGGGTAAAATCCAAGCTTTGGGTTGCTATTGTCGATAAGGACGAAATGCGAATTCTTGTAGTCGAATGATTGATGCGGAGCCCCAAAGTACTGGCTGTAAAGCTCAGTTGAGGAGGCGCTTATAATATCGTGGTTTCCGGGGACACAATAGAACCTTACTCCACTTGTTTTCATGAAGTTGCTGAAGTTGGATAACTCATCTGGAGTCCCTTTCTCCGTGAGGTCTCCCGCTATTATCATGAAGTCCACCCCTTTTGCTGCTTCAACGACTTTAGAGAAAATGGAGAAGTTGCCATGAGGGTCTCCGCAGACGATGAAACTGAAGTTTTCCCCAGACTTGAGGGGGGAAGCGCTGTTTGGGGAACTGCACCCTGGCAAAAGAAGCGCAAGGAGAAGAACGATAGTTAGGATACGAACTAGAACCCCACGTGAAAGTTTGTCCATTCCGTTTTGCTTTGCGGCGATGAAGGCTTGCATATCCCCACTTATCCTCGAAACATGCGCGTGAAAAAATTCGAGCCCGTTGAGGCATTATTCGAAGTTTTCGAAGCAATGAATCTCATTCTCGGAAGCTTACTTAGTGTAGCGGCAGACGCCGGTGAAATCGCTTCTGGCGGAAAGCTTACTGACCTTGACTACATCGCCGGTTCCGGGAGCGTGCACGAAGAGGTCACCACCTAGATACATCCCGCAGTGGTATGGTGGTGAACCAAAGAAGACGAGATCTCCTGACTTCGCTTGAGATAGAGGAATCTTGATTCCCCGATTAAACTGCGCCGCGGCATTGTGTGGGAGGTCGTAACCATGGAGTTTATAGACATACATTGTGAGCCCGGAGCAGTCGAAGCAGATTCTGTGTTCACCAGTTGGGCACTTACCAGGTCCTTCCCCCGCCCAGTGATAGGGCACGCCAAGGTATCTCATGGCGGTCTGGGCAAGCCCACTTGGGGAGGTGGTGGTAAGCAGCTCTTTTGCCTGCTGGTTCAGAACTTCGTCGCTGGCACGCTGCTTGGCGACCTCTTCCGCGAGAAGGCGCTGGATATCTTGGTTTAGACTATTGAGGAGAGCTTGCCGCTGGGTGAGCTTCGATTGAATCTGTTGTGTTTTTGCCGTAGTTTGCTGTAAGAGTGTGCCCTTTTGGAGTTCTTGCTGGCTGAGCTGGCTTTCCAGTTGGGCAACGGAATCACGGTTGGCTTTGATTTGTTCTATCAGTGTGGTGTCAGCGCGCGCAATTCTTGCGACGTAGTCAACCTTTTCCAGAAATTCCACCAGGTTTTCCGTCTGGAGCAAAAGCTCGAAGGTGGATATCCTGCCATTCTTATACATTGCCCTAGCGCGTTGATTTAACAGCTCTCGGCGCGCCTTGAGGTCTTTTTTGATATCGGAGAGTTGTTTGCGGGTCTGCTCGGCTTGTTCGGATATTACGTCAAATTCCGCTTTAGTTTGGTTATATTCTTCGGTTACAAGTGCAAGCTCTCTATCGAGAGCGTCTATCTCTCTTGCCACCTGGGCGGCCTGTTGACTTTTGCTTGCGAGGTCTTCCCCTGCTGGGACTGCTGGTGCGCTCCTAGCAGGCACAAATAACGCGAGTACACAGGATAGCAGAATGGCACACATCACCCTGGATAGGCTGGTATGAAAACGCCCGGCTTCCCCGTGGCTAGCGGGATAGTCTCTTTTTTTTAGAGCGCGAAAATCGGTGGCAGGTTTCGCCATACTACATCCTCGAAGTCTTTAGCGGCAGCAATAATCCGCTTTTGCCTCTTTGCGCGTTTATCATTATCTAACTACTTCTGTTAACGGTCAATACTTATTGTCTACTATTGCTCAAAGAAGTCTTCATTTGGGGATAGATGTTAGGGATTTACATTTTGGAAATTTGTTCTTTGTTATATACGCTTTAGCAACTCCGCTTTCTTGCTCTCGAATTCCTCTGAGGTAAGGATGCCAGCATCTCGCAAATCAGCCAATTCCCGAATCAGGTCAGAAATGGACTTACCGTCTGTTGAGGTGGATTTTAGTTTTGCTTTTTCTGGAGGGGGCAATTGCGCTTGCTGTTTTATTGCGCCCTCTATTAAGCATTTTAATATTGTTCCTGTAAAAGGTTCTTCATATTCTCCGTCGCCGACTTTCATTTTGATAGAAATCATCTTGGGATTTATAACTGAAAAATACTGTGTCTTTTCTTTACCCTCTCTTCTTATTGCTATGCCATCTTTGAAAGGCTGGATGGAGATGATTTTTGCCAAATCAATATTGAGTGTGCGCTTCTCGCCTGAGAATACGAGCCTCTGATTGGTTAGCGTTAGCACCCCTTTGTCTATATTTCTCAATTCTTCATGGGATTCGCCTCGACCTTGCGCTCCTCCTAATCGGAAGCTCACCCCTTTGGTTACACGAATTGTGGGCCCACCGTAAAGGCCACTGCTTTTCCTTATTGCCCGGGGCTCTAACAAGGACATGTTGGGCAACACAACTTTTAGTTCTTCTTGCTGCTTCAAAACAATAGGAGGTTTTTCTCCCGCCACCTTTCCGGTGAGTCTTCCTTCCCTTAACTCATTTAGCCATAGCTCATTGTACTTGGCAGCACAGTTTGTGCTACAAAAACTCAACTCCCCCTTATTGATGGGTGCGATACCTCTTTTTTCTTGTCTGCACATGGCACAATGCCAGACAATATCATTGCCGCAATTCTCACAATACGACTTCCCCTCAATTTGCCCTCCCGGAGTCCACAGCCCCAATTTCTTCCCACAAACATTGCAATATCTTTCCTCTTCCTTACGTGTTTGCTGCTTGTTGGTTGGTTGTTTTTTTGCTGGCGCCTGAATGTTGGGCCTGCTGATATGTTTTTGCCCTTCCCCAGGCGCAAATGTAGTGATTCTCTGACCGCATTGAGGGCAAAACTTTATATCCCCACTCACTTGCTTCCCGCAATTAGGACATTGCATATTTACCCTCCTTTGTCGTACGGAGTTGTTTAAGGTTACCGGGATAGATTATTTCTAAATATTATAGCGGACCCAGTTGTTTTGGCATGCAGCCTTGTGCGTGAGCTCGAGAGGCGTATCGGCTTTCCGGCAAAGCGAGATGAAGCATGCCGCGACTTCTTCCAAGAACTTTAGGAGGCGGAAGTGAAAAACGGCGGCAAAATTTCTTACTTGATGGGCCCGTTTCGCAAGACATGCGGCAAGGTTCTCAAAGCAATTGGCGTTGTTGTTCCAGCTGGTGGCGAGTGTGTAGTTCTGGCGTCGTGCTTGTTTTAAGGGTCCGAAAAAGCTTGAGTTTATACTGTTTGTTGAAAACTAAGATTTCAAATTAAGCTTAATATAACCTCTTGCGAGGTTGAAAAATTTATCCCACTGCTAGAGAATGGTATTTGAGGCGATGCGGGGTGGAGCAGTCTGGAAGCTCGCTGGGCTCATAACCCAGAGGTCGCAGGTTCGAATCCTGCCCCCGCTACCAAGTCTAGGTTTTTTGTTTTTCCCCTGAAATGAGTTCCATGGCTTTGTTTACCACGTTCTCGACCGTAAAGCCAGCTTCGGACATAGCTGCCTTTGCTGGTGCCGACATTCCAAATCTCTCAACGGAGATGATGTTTCCTTTTTCTCCTACGTATTTCCACCACCCTTGAGCCACACTGGCTTCTACGGCAAGGCGCGCACGCACCTCTGGCGGGAATATCTCGGCGCGATATTCCTCTTCTTGGCTTTCGAAGAGTTCCCAGCTCGGCATGCTTATAACTCGCGCGTTCACGCCCAGGTCAAAAAGCTTTTGTTTTGCTTCCAAGAGAAGAGAAACCTCGGAGCCCGAACCAACCAGGATGAGTTGGGGAAGCCCGTCGGAGTCGGATATTATGTAGGCTCCTCGCTTTAGCTCCTGTGCCGGCGCGAGAGAGCTTCTATCGAGAATGGGCAAATCCTGCCTGCTGAGCACCAGCGCGACAGGGGATTTTGCCTCGAGTGCTACTTCCCAGGCGACTACCGTTTCGTTTGCGTCGGCAGGTCTTATTACGGTCAGCCCTGGAATTGCCCTTAGAGACATGAGTTGTTCGACCGGCTGGTGGGTTGGTCCATCCTCGCCTACGGCGAGGCTGTCGTGGGTGAAGATATAGATGACATGGGCTTGCATCATTGCCGCCAGTCTGATGGCGGGTCTCATGTAATCGGAAAAGACTAGGAAGGTTCCTCCATAAGGAATCATCCCACCATGGCGAGCCATTCCATTGAGAATAGCAGCCATTCCGTGTTCCCTGACACCAAAATGGATGTTTCTTCCCTCGAAATGCCCTTTTTTCACACTTTCGGCGTTCTTTATCAAGGTTTTGTTCGAGGGCCCCAGGTCAGCCGATCCGCCGATGAGCTCTGGAATAGTCTCCGAAAGCGCCTGAAGAGCTTTTCCAGAGGCGCTTCTGGTAGCCATTTTTCCTTCGGGGGCGAAACTCGGGAGAGACGCTTTCCAGTTTGGGGGAAGCTTTCCTGACATCACCCTTTCCCATTCTCTGGCAAGCTCTGGGTATTCCCTTTTGTAGGAGGAAAACATCTCGTTCCACTCTTCTTCCGCCCTTTTACCTTGCTCGATTGCGTTGCGCATATGCTTGAGGACTTCTCCAGGGACGAAAAATTCCTTGTCTTCTGGAAAGCAAAGGTTTTTCTTTGTGAGGCAGGCTTCTTTCTCTCCAAGCGGGGCGCCATGAGCTTCCGCGCTATCCTCCAAGTTTGGGCAGCCGTAGGCGAGGTGAGATTGGATTATTACGAGGCTTGGTCTTTCTTTCTCTTCTCTTGCTTGCCTTATCCCTTCCTCGACTGCCTGGATGTCATTTGCGTCATCTACCTTTAGGACATGCCACCCGTAAGCTTTGAAGCGAGCGGAGACATCTTCTGTAAATGAGAGAGAGGTTTCACCCTCTATCGTTACCTTGTTGTCGTCGTAGAGGCATACGAGCTTCCCCAGACCAAGGTGCCCCGCGAGGGAAGAGGCTTCCGACGCTACTCCTTCCATCATATCCCCGTCGCTTGCAATCACGTAAACATAGTAATCGCAGAGATTATAGGGTTCCCTGTTGAACCTAGCGGCAATAAGTTCCCGCGCCAAAGCCATCCCCACACCGTTTGAAATTCCTTGCCCAAGTGGACCGGTGGTAACTTCGACTCCTGGCACCACCCCGCATTCCGGATGACCTGGGGTAACACTTCCTAGTTGCCTGAAGTTTTTTATTTGCTCAAGGGAGATGTCATAGCCGGTGAGGTAGAGGAGGCTATAAAGAAGCATCGAAGCATGACCAGCGGAGAGTATGAACCTATCCCTTCCAAGCCAGTTGGGGTTTTTAGGGTTGTGACATAGAAACCTGGTCCAGAGCGTGTATCCGACTGGCGCCAAGCCCAGCGGGGCTCCTGGATGCCCTGATTTTGCTTTTTCTATCGCGTCGATGGAAAGAGCGCGAATTGTATTTACGCAGAGGGTATCGAGATTGTCTCGTTTGTCGCTCATAGACTTTCTTTCACGTGCATAGTTTATACTCCGCACTTTTGTTTGACATGATAAACCAAACGATGGCTCAAAGTTTTTGCTTCGGAGAAAATTCTCCCTCATTTAATTTGCTATTGTGCGTTTGGGGAGCGTCCCTTTGCCTCAAGCAATTCTATCGGTTTTCCAGAAGGGGACAGATAAGATTATTATATTCGAGGAACATCTCCCGCTTTTTTGGTTGCGAAATGAGGGTGAATAGGTGAAAAAGGTACTAGCTTTTTGTTTATGTTTCTTTGTTCTCACTTGTCTCTTGCCAGCCCCTTTTGAGGTTTTGGCAGAGGCACGCTCGCTTCCGCCACACGGACTCGGGCTTCTTCCAGGTGAGCCGCCAGACCCTTCGCTCGAAGCCCGAAAGGTGCCATTTGCCGCTGCGGCTCTCCCGGCAAAGGTGGACCTCACGGAGACATTGCCACCGATTGGCGACCAGGGAAAACAACCAAGCTGTGTTGGTTGGGCAGTAAGCTATTACTATAAGACGTGGTGGGAGAAGAAAGAGCACCCAAAATGGGAGCTTGAAAATCCAAACTACCAGTTCAGCCCTTCTTTCGTCTTCAACCAGATTGGAGGCGCTGAAGGCGCCGATTTCCAGAGCGCTTTCGAGCTCCTCCAGAGCAAGGGCGACGTTGACATTGCCGAATTTCCCTATGGCGAGTCGAGTTATTCTGCGCAGCCTACCTCGAATCAGCTCGAAGCAGCCAAGCAATATAGAATTCCCTCTGGAAGCACGGCGTACAAGTATTTTTTTAAGAATTTGGCCTTTGGCTTATTCCATAATGACATAGACCAATTGAAAGCACATTTGAGTGGAGGGCAACCGCTCGTTCTCGGGATACCGATATTCGATGATTTTCCCGATTATCCCAAAGACATGAGCGGCCACCTGAATCCTACTGCGGGGTGTTATGACTCCACCTATGACGAGGGAAATCCACCCGATTACCGTTCCGTGGAGGAAGGCGGAAATTTCTGGGGCGGTCATGCCGTCTATATTGCCGGCTACGATGATAGCGTGGGGGAAGGAGGAGGCTTCCTTTGCGTGAACTCCTGGGGGGCTGAGTGGAATGAAGGCGGCAAGGTTTATCTTGGCTATGAGTTTGTGAGGCTTTGCGCGCTCGAGGCATGGAAGATGGTGGATAACCGCGACAGCAGCCCTGTCATATCCAGTATCTCATCTGAAAGCGCGAGCCCCGGGGCAAGCGTTACCATAAGCGGCGGTAACTTCGGGTGCAGGAGGAGACTCGCAAAGGTGATGTTTCCAGAAGAGAGGGAAGCCGATATTCTCACCTGGAGGAATGACCAGATAGAAGCAAAAGTCCCCACTGGCGGAGGGGTGGGAAACCTCTATGTTTACGACTGGGATGGCGAAAAATCTAACGGAAGAGAATTCTTTGGAGACCCTCTTTCCTCATCATGGGTTTTCGCTGAGGGAGCTACCTGGGAGGGGTTTGACGAATGGATACTTATTCTCAATCCAAACAAAGAGACTTCAGTTGCAAAGTTCGAGTTTATTTCGGAGAGCGGTCCGTTCGATGGGCCGCAGCTAGAAGTCCCGCCTGGCGCACGGGTGAGTGTTCACGTGAACGAATGTGCGGCAAACAGGGATTTGGGGGCAACAATTCGCTCCCTCAACGAAGTGCCTATATTCGCGGAGAGGGCGGTATACGTGGCTCGTCCGGATGGCAAATGGGGCTCGCACGATTCTATCGGTTCCAAGGGAACCGCGAGGACATGGTACCTAGCCGAGGGTGCGACTTGGCATGGCTATGATGAATGGTTGCTGATTGCCAACCCAAACCCTGAGTCGGTGGAAGTAAAGGTAAGCTTTCAGATGCCGACTGGCGAGCTTCGGATGCCGGAATTCGAGATTGGAGCTGGGACCAGAAAGACCATTCACGTTAACGATTATGTTCCACAGGGCGACGTATCGGTGAAAGTTGAGTCGCTGGGAGGCGCTGGCATAGTTGCCGAGCGTTCACTTTACATCCGCGCTCCCGATGGAAAGCTGGGGTGTCATTGTTCCATGGGCTTGACCGAGTGTGCTCGGGGCTGGGGAGTCGCGGAAGGAACTACCAGGCCGGGCTTCGAGGAATGGATTCTCATCCAGAACCCCACCGCGTTAACATCCGAGGCTACTCTTTTCTTTCTCACGGAGGAGGGGACCACAAAAGGTCCCACTTATTCTGTGGGTGGTGGGACTAGAATTTCAGTGAGGGTGAATGATATCGTTCCAAATCGTGATGTCTCTACGATGGTGGTGACTGCTGAAGAAGACCAAAATGTGGTAGTGGAGAGGGCGATGTACATTTCCACCGCTGACGGGAAGCTCGGCGCGCACTCGACAGCGGCATCTCAGTTTACGGGAGTTCCGTGGTGCCTCCCCGAAGGGTGTACTAGCCCCGGGTTTGATGAATGGCTTCTCGTGGTGAATGTTGATCCCGAGAATTCGGCTGCCATTTCAGTTACCTTTATGACTTCAAGTGGTCCGGTAGCTGGTCCGAGGCTAGAGGTCCCTCCTGGAACTAGGTGCACCTTTCATGTGAACGAATATGTTACCGAAGACGTCTCGACTGTGGTCGAAGGAAATGGGTATTTTATCTGTGAAAGGGCGATGTATATGAGTGGACAAGTCGAAAAGCGCGGTGCCCATTCATCGCGAGGCGTCCTTGCTTCTTACAAAGAGGGACTTTTTTCTTCCGCTGGAGGAGGAAAAGAAGGTTCGAGTTTGATAAGTCGGGTAGCGTCACTCTGGTCGGAGCAAGATTGAGATTTTGCGATTTCTCTCCCAAGGGGTTTAGTCATGAAGGTAAAATGTGATGCTTGCGGGAAAATGTTCGAGAAAATCTACTGGGACATGGAACCTCATCTTTGCCGCTCCTGTCAGAGGTTGGGGAGAAAGGCATGCGAGGACTGTGGGGGATGGTGTTGCGAACGCCCAAATGAGGAGGGGAGGATAGCCTTATTGGAAGAGGAAAAAGAGCGATTTGGCTTGAAGCGTGACTGGATAAAGATAGACCCTTGCCCTTACAGGGACAGAGTAAGCGGGATTTGCATGTTAAAGACCAGGTTCCAACCGGCAGTTTGCAAGGAATATGTCTGTGAGGAGATGGTAAACCAGGCAAGGGCCGCTCTCCAGGGAAATGAATGAAGGCGACTGTTTTGGGCGAGTGTCTTCTGCCTTCCCTGGCGCTGCTTTCAGAGGATTTGTTCGCAAGCCCTGGTGGTGTGTAGGATTTTCTTCTTAACCAGGGAGGAATAATGCGTGAAGCGGGAGGCATAATACTTGCCTTTATTGCGACTTCTCTCATAAATTATGCGGTTTTTATGCAAAAGAGAGAGCTCGACCACCTGCCACGAATTGGCAAGGGGCCATTGCGCGAGACGGTGCGCGCGTTTTTGGACTGCCGTCCCTGGGTCGAGGCGCAGATTCTCCAGACGGCTGGCACGTGGGCTAGCAATTTCGCGATTGGGCTTGCGCCGCTTTCCGTTGTCCAGCCGATCAATGCCTCTGGAGTGGCGCTTCTCGCGATACTTGCGGTGACCAAACTCAAAGAGAAAGCCTCGGCACTGGATTGGGTAGGAATAGGGTCCATATTGCTCGGGGTCTTACTGCTGGGCGTAACCCTGGTTAAAACTCCCCAGGCGAGCGAGTCTTATCACCCCGTTGTCCTGTGGTTTTTTGTATTTCTCATCTCTGCCGTGTGTGTATCAACTCTCGCCGCTGCCCTCTTTAGGAAGGGGGAGAGAACCTCTTCATTCCTGGGTATAGGGGTTGGGCTCATGGTTGGGCTCACAGATATATTTACGAAAATGGCTTGGGTGGATATACACAATCGTTGGTACGAGTACAGAATAGCCGGCTTCATTTTTTCTTCACATTTCTGGATGGCAATTTTTCTTGCTGTTGCCGCTATGGTTTTCAATCAAATAGCTCTTCAACGAGGTAAAGCAATAATAGTGGTGGCTTTGGTAACCGGCTTCGGCAATCTCATTCCTACCGTTGTTGGAATTCTCGCCTTTGGTGAGCCCCTTCCCACTGGCGCCCTTATGATATTTTTGAGATTGCTTTCAGTTCTTTTGATAATTGGAGGAGCCGTGCTTCTTTCCATGAAAGGGGAAAGGTGACTTGTTGTTTGAAAATAAGGAGACTCGTATGACTGAGGAAAATGTAATCGCCTTTTTTGACCTCGACCACACTCTTCTCGATGGGTCGAGTGGTGAAATGTTTGTGAGGTTCATGGTGGACGAGGGTTATATGCCTAGAAGGAGCCTCCTACGAGTTTTTTATTATGGCTTGCTGTACAAAATGAACCGCTTGGGCAAGGAAAGCCTCTACGGGGGGTTTGTGGAATGGATGGAGGGATATTCGCTCGAGGAAATAAAGGAGATAACAGATAGATGTTTCGAGCTTTGTATCGCCAGAAGATTGTATAAAAAGGGACCTGAGCTCATCGCTCGTCATAGGCGAATGGGGCACCTCACCGTCATCGCCACTGCCACTACTGATTATATGGCGAAAAAGGTAATGACATTGGTTGGCGCGGAGGACGTCATTGCCGCTTCCTTGGGGGCGAATGGTGACTCCGAAATTCTGGCACCCTTCATGGAGGGTAAACTCAGGATGGTGCGCGATTATTGCTCTCGGCATGGAGCGAGCCTTTCCAACTGTTATTTCTATTCGGATAGTATGTCTGATTTTCCCTTGCTCGAGGCTGTCGGTCACCCGGTTATGGTAAATCCTCAGTTGAAGTTGCGTTGCGCCGCAAGAGGAAGGGGCTGGCCGATTTTGAGGTTCAGAGAGCATCTTTGTGCTTCATAGATGATATAACATATTTCTAGTAGTTATAGAGGGATTAATTTTTCAGGGGGGTAGTAATGAACCAGGATAAAATTCCGCGACAGGAAATTCTGGAACTTCTGCACAAAGAGGGCACGAAATGTGTATCCGCGTATATGCCCACTCACTGCGCAATACCCGCGGTCCGTGAGGACAAGATAAGGCTAAAGAATTTTCTTAAAAAGGCTGAGAAGGAACTCATATCCCTGGGCATGAGACGCCCAGAGGCGGAGAAGTTGCTCGAGCCGGCAAGGAAGCTCGAAGAAAACCCTGAATTCTGGCGCAAACAATCAAATGGGCTTGCCTTGTTTCTCTCGACGGATATTCTAAAGTACTACAAGCTCCCCCTCGAGTTTGAAGAAGTTTTGGTTGTGAGTGATAGATTTCACCTGAAACCATTGATGCCCATATTGACTGAAACCATGGAATTCTACCTCCTTGCTCTCAGCTTGAACCAAGTTAAACTCTTCCAGGGAAATCGCTATGGGGTTCAGGAGGTTGATCTGGAGGATGTGCCCAAGAGTTTGAGCGATGTCTTGAAGCGAGAAGCGTTTGAAAAGGGCCTTCATTTCCACACTGTTATTCCAGCGAGAGTTGGCGGCTCGCGTAAGAAGTCGGCGATATTCCACGGACATGGAGGAGGGAAGGAAGACAAGAAGGAACGTATCCAGCGCTACTTTTTGGAAATCTCAAAGGGGATGAAGGAGTTCCTTAAAGGGGAAAACGCGCCTCTCATTATCGCAGGGGTGAAGTATCTGTGTGGCTACTGGGAAGAGGTCAATACCTATCCCAATCTCCTTAAAGAGAGAATTCACGGGAACCCGGATGAGTGGAATTCAACCAAAATCTTTGAGAAAGCCTGGAAGATATTGCAGCCCCATTTTGAAAGCCTCCGCCAACGTGAAAAAGAAAGGTATCTCTCGCTTGTAGGTACCGGCTACACTTCCTCGGAGGTAAAAGAGGTCGTCCCAGCATCGTGGAAAGGGAAGGTAGAGGTGATTTTTGTTCCTCTGAAGGTCCACCAGTGGGGAATCTACAAGCCCGAAGAGGAAATCGTGGAGTTGCATGAGGAAAGAGGGCCAGGAGACTATGACCTCCTTGATTTCGCTGCTGTTCACACGTACCTTCATGGGGAAAAAGTTTACGCGGTTTCTCCCGAGGATATTCCTGGCGGGGGAATGGTCGCGGCTATATTTCGCGGAGCCCAGGGTGGAAAAAGATGAGCCTGTATTTTTTGCTAGACGAGTCCTTGGGTGCGGCTGTGAGAGGCAAACTTGCCCGAGAAAACCTTTAGTGCTTTAATCGAATCGATGAACTATAGGAGGTGAGACATGGAAATCTCTAGCCCGGATTTCAAAAATGGCGAAAGGATCCCTTCTAAGTTTTCATGCGATGGCGAATCGGTGAATCCGACCCTCCTCATAAGTGGGGTTAGCGAATCTGCCCAGAGCCTCGCCCTTATCATGGATGACCCCGACGCCCCCATTGGGACGTTTACCCATTGGATTCTTTTCAATATTGACCCGAAAACGGAAAAAATCAAAGAGAATAGTGTGCCCGTGGGAGCTCGTCAGGGAAGAAACAGTGGGGGGAAGGTTGGTTATTATCCTCCCTGTCCACCTTCAGGAACCCACCGCTACTTTTTCAAGCTGTACGCCCTTGACGAGAAACTAGAGTTGGGGAATGGGGCTCGTTTGGAAGAGCTTGAAAGGGCAATGAAAGGCCACATCATCGAAAAGGCTGAAATCATAGGTCTTTACAGCCGCTCGTAAACCTTTCCTTTAAGCCTGCCGTGTGGTCACGCGAGTGCGGGAAAGTTGGTTTGGTGATTACCAAGCCTTACTAAAATCGTTTATATTCGTAGAAGAGCTCGTACGATATGAAAACGGAGGAAATCTGTGAAGAAAAAAGCATTTAATTGTTTGCTTGTGTTGCTCGTTCTTACGCTGCTTACTTTTTGTTTCCCCCTTCCCGCTCAAGCGTCGTCTCTTCCTTACCACATCCACCTATCATGGGTAGAAAATGATGCCCACCATAGCATCGTCATCACCTGGAGTAACGACAGAGACTTGCTCGATTACACTCCCACGGTGAAATACGGGACAACCTCTGGGAAGTATCAGAAAACGGTTGTCGGCTTTCAAGAGCCCCCTTACTCTTCTAATGCCAAGGTTGATGTGAGCAGTGCCACGCTAACAAACCTCGAGTCCGGGACTTCCTATTACTACATCTGCGGGGACGAAAACTATGGTTGGTCTGGCGAGTATAAGTTCACTACTCCTCCTGGGGGAGCACCATTCAGGTTCGCGGCTTACGGAGATACACGAAATCCCACACCGATTTTTGAGGATAGTGCAAACATTAATTTCAAAGTGTGGGACCGAATTCAACAAAAGATGAAAGACGAAAATCCCCTCTTTAGCATTTTTACTGGGGACAATGTAAACCCAGGGACCAGTGAGAGCCTTTGGAATACATGGTTCGAAAAGCTTTCTAACGGCACCGGTCCCACATCCGTTTTCATGCCAACCTATGGAAATCACGAAAGTCCTGGGACCATTCAG
>JAQURN010000020.1 GCA_028715585.1 Actinomycetota bacterium
GGGCGGGGGCCGGTCGCGACTCTTCTGTTTCAACGCGGAACGGGAAAAACAGGAGATGCCATTATCGCCGGTTCTGTATCTGGGAAGATAAGGGCGATGTTTGATGAATGGGGAAAGAGCGCCAAGGAGGCAAAACCTTCGCAGCCAGTTGAGGTTATTGGGCTTTCCGGGGTACCGATGGCGGGAGACAAGTTCTGGGTTGTGCAAGAGGAAAAGCTTGCCAGGCAGGTTGCCGAGAGGCAACTAGATAACTTGAGGGCAAAGGAACGTGGAGGGGTTCGGAAGATTTCTATTGAAGACCTCGAGAAAGAACTAAAAGGAGGAAAAAAACAACTCGCACTCATCGTGAAAGCAGACACCCAGGGGTCACTGGAAGCGATTCTCCAGTCCCTTCAGAAACTCAATCGAGAAGAAGTAGAAGTGAGTGTTATCCATAGCGGAGTTGGGGGGATAACTGAAACGGATGTCATGCTGGCAGCAGCCGGAAGCAGTTTGATTGTTGGTTTCAACGTTAAGCCTGACAGCAAGGCGCGCCGGGCAGCGGAAGAGCAGAACGTAGAATTGAGAACCTACAGTGTGATATACGAGCTTACCGAGGATATGGAAAAAGCCCTTCGTGGGATGCTACCGCCAACCTACGAAGAAGAAATTATCGGCGTAGCCGAAGTGAGGCAGACCTTCAAAGTGCCTCAGGTTGGAGTCGTAGCTGGCGTGTATGTCACAGAGGGGGAAGTAGGGCGAAACTCGAGGATTAGGGTGGTAAGAGACGGAACAGTGGTCTATGAAAGCAAGGTATCCTCACTCCGCCGGTTTAAGGATGATGTAAAAAGCGTTTCCCAAGGATTTGAATGTGGTGTGGGAATTGAGGGCTTCCAGGACTTAAAAGTGGGGGATATCTTGGAATTCATAAACTTGAAAGAAATCCCTGCTTGAATTGGTCGGTTGCCCTAACACATTAGAAGATGAAGTTTTTCATTGGCGTTGCAATATATTATCTCGACCTCAAAAATTGTTTTTCTCTGAAGGATAAGAGAAAAGTAGTAAAGAGCCTTATTGATAAAATTGGAAAAAACAACCATATGAGTATTGCTGAGGTTGGTAACAACGACTACTGGAAGAGTGCTATGGTGGGAGTAACCTGTGTTTCTTCGTCTGAAAAGGGAGCGGATGATTTGATAACAAGGGCAAGCCGTATTATCGAATCTGCTGGGATAGAGATAATAAGTGAAGAACGAAACGTGGTTTCTCCTTGGGACCTCGAAGGTTAGCCTGCGATGTCGAGAAAGACAAAAAGGCTTGAAGAAACAATAAAAGAGAAGCTTGCGATATTGATTGAACAACAGGTAAAGGACCCCAGGATTGATTTCGTGACCATCACTGATGTGGAAGTTGCGTCAGATCTCAGGCACGCGAACATTTACATCAGCGTGATGGGTGAAGAGGATAAGGTAAGGGAAGCACTGGCGGGCTTGGAGAGCGCAAAAGGTTTTCTAAAGAGGCATCTTGGTAAAGAGCTTCGTGTTAAGTATCTACCCGAGCTGAGCTTCAAATATGAGCAAACTGCGCGGGAGGCGTTGAGACTCCAGGAAATAATGAAGAATGTTGATGGATTAGAAAGAGAGGATTGTTGAGTTTGGACGAAGAGGAGGTATCTAAAGCTTCTCGTTTGATAAAAGACGCAAAGTCCGCCGCGATTTTTACCCACGAGTTTCCCGATGGGGATGCCATTGGTTCGGCATTGGGATTGGGCTTGATGCTCGAGGGCGCTGGAAAGAAAGTGAGCTTGAGTTGGCCGGAGCCGCTCCGTATCCCTGAGAAATACAACTTTCTTCACGGCAGACATCTTCTTGTTTCTCCAAATGGGGTCGCGGGAACCGATGTTGTGATAACAGTCGACTGCGCCAACCTCGGGCGCCTCAGCAAGCTAGAGCCTATTGCAACTGACTCCCCGAAGATTGTCAATATCGATCATCACATTGATAACACTCTCTTTGGCTTCTTCAATCTTGTTGATCCTGCTGCCTCAGCTACTGCTGAGATTATCTTCTCGAACCACAAAAGCCTGGGACTAGAGGTCTCGAGGGAGTCGGCGGTATGCCTTTACTGTGCGATAGCAACTGACACTGGCAGGTTCTCCTATAGCAATGTATCGGCTACTACTTTGAGAATAGCGGCGGAGCTGGTGGATCTGGGCGTGAGCCCCAATGAGGTGTACGAAAATGTTTATCAAAACAACAGTCTTGAGTATTTAAAGCTCATGGGAATAATGCTCAATCACGCAAGCGTGGATTATGAAAGGGAGCTCGTCTTTTCCTGGATAAGCCAGGAAGACCTTGCCGCCTCGAGGGTTCAGATGGATGAAACCGAAGAGTTGATAGATAGCCTAAGAAGCGTAAGGGGGTCCCGAATAATTGCTCTTTTCAAAGAGAAGGAAGACGGAACCATTAGGGTAAGCCTCCGCTCGAAAAAAGGTGAGGACGTAGGGAGAGTGGCTCGTGCTCTTGGAGGAGGTGGACACCCGGCAGCGTCAGGTTACACCTCGAGTAAGGCAACTTTCCCAGAGGCTCTCGCTGAACTCAAAGATGAAATCGAGAGAATATGGAAGGAATCCTGATAGTTGACAAGCCAGCTGGCCGAACATCAAGAGAAATAACCCAACTCGTGAAACAAATCACTTCCTCCGTGAAAGCTGGTCACATTGGGACACTTGATCCGATTGCTACGGGTGTGCTCCCAATATCTCTCGGGAGGGCAACGCTTCTCGCGGATTATCTCGTGAAAGAGCAGAAAATCTACCTGGCTAGAGCTGCTCTGGGCATAGAGACGGATACCTACGACGTCGAGGGGAAGATTATTTTCAAGAAGGATTTTGAAAGTAGGTGGATTAAGGAAATAGAATCATGCCTTGATAACCTCCGTGGAAGGATTGAGCAAACTCCACCTCCGTTCTCGGCTATAAAGGTTAGAGGCAGGCACCTCTATGATTTCGCGAGAAGAGGAGAGAAAGTTGAGGCAGAAAGGCGCTGGGTAGAGGTAAGCGAGCTCAGTCTGCTCAACTGGGAGAAAGACGATAAAGGCACTTTTATTGAACTCAGGATTGTTTGTTCAGCAGGCACTTATGTGAGGTCTTTGATTCATGACCTTGGGAAATTGCTTGGATCTGGCGCTTGTGTAACCAAGCTCAGGAGGCTCAAATCTGGCAACTTCGATATCAGTAGCGCCGTGCGAATTTCCGAGGTGCTTGAAAGCGCAAAGTCAGGGAGTCTAGGTGGCTTGATAAAAAGCATGGAAGACGCGACATCGCACATTCCTTCGATCCGAGTGGGGGGTAGCACTGCCATAGGGGTGCGAATGGGCAAACCGCTTACGCGCGAAGTCGCGGAAATTAAAAAAGTTTCGAATGAAAGGCTATTTCGAGTTCTGGGTGATAATGGTGAACTTCTTGCTTTTTACACCCCCGCTCTGAATGAGGAAGAAAATCAAGTGGTTGCAAGGGCTCGGAGAGTGATAAGACCATATCCTGATGTAGGCGAAAAAAATGCGAATAATTAAACGCACGTCCGACTTCCAAGAGCGAAACAAGGGGTCGGTTATTACCATTGGCGTGTTCGACGGAATACACCTTGGCCACCAGAGAATAATAGAAGAGTGCGTACGCACCGCGCGCTTTTTTTCGGTTCCTTCGGTATTGCTTACATTCTCACGAAATCCGAGGGAAATAACATGCGGAGAGTCACCCTGCGTGATTACCGATTACAAAAAAAAGATGGCAATTACCGAGAGCATGGGTGTCGATTATGTTATCTCTATCGACTTCGACCCTTCTTTTGCATCCATGGAAGCTAAACAGTTCGTCTCGGAAATTCTCTGCGAGCATTTGAGTGCGCGCTGCGTATGCGTAGGGGAGAATTTCCATTTCGGCCATGGAGGAATGGGAGATGTTGATCTTTTGACAAAGCTGGGGAAAGAGGGAGGTTTTCAAGTAAAGGTCATTCCTCTTCTGTTTATAGGAGGACACCAGGTCTCTAGCACTCTCATAAGAAGACTCATCTCCGAAGGTGAAATGGACATGGTATCGAGATGCCTCGGAAGACCATATTCTGTTTGCGGCAAAGTCATTTATGGCCATGGGCGCGGAAAGTCTTTGGGGTTTCCCACCGCAAATCTTGAATTGGCGGATGATTATTGCTTGCCTCCGGATGGTGTTTACGCAGGAAAGGTCAGCATCGGCGGGGGTTTGGAGGATAATGAAACATCCTCAGAGAAGAAAGTATGCGCCATAAACATAGGGGACAATCCAACTTTTGGAGATGCCAAACTCGAGATTGAAGTGTATATCGTTGATTTCTCGAGGGATTTATATGGTCAGTTTCTCGAGCTTGAATTTATTCATAGATTGAGGAACGAGGTGCGTTTCGGGAGCAGAGAAGAACTGATAGAGCAGATGCGCATGGATGTGAGCCAGATTGAGAAACTGCTACTGAAAGAAAATCAAGAAGCCGGGCTTTGTGATGGCCAGTAAATCTATGTGGTATGATTTTTCGAGTTTTGAGATGGAATCTACGTGAGGAAGTGAAATGGACCAAAATGAGAAAAAAGCAATCATAGATCAGTTCAAAAGGGGCGAGAAAGATACGGGCTCCCCAGAGGTACAGATAGCTCTTCTTACCAGGGAAATAAACGATCTGACCAATCATTTCAAGGTGCACAAGAAAGATTATCATTCCAGAAGGGGCCTTCTGATGAAGGTTGGGCGCAGAAGGCGTCTCCTCAACTATTTGAAAAAGGAGGACGCCGTAAGGTATCGCGAGGTAGTGAAGAAGCTTGGTTTGCGACGATGAGCAACTTGGGCGTGGATTACGTCTATTTGGAAAATCAATAATGGTTAGGAGGATTTTTTATTATGGGTTCAAAAAAACTTAAAATCGATTTTTTCGACAGAAGTATAGAAATTGAGATTGGAAAAGTTGCCAAGCAGGCAGATGGAGCCGCGCTGGTTACCTGTGGGGGCACTGCTATCCTTGCAACTGTCGTTGCCAGCGAGGACGAGAAGAAAGCGGATTTCTTGCCCCTTACGGTGGATGTCGAGGAAAGACTGTATGCCGCGGGGAAGATACCTGGAAGTTTTTTCAAGAGGGAGGGAAGGCCAACGGACACGGCTACTCTCACGGCGCGAATTATTGATCGGTCTATAAGACCGTGCTTTAGCAAGTATTACAGAAACGAAACCCAGGTTGTGGTTACCGTTCTCTCGGCTGACAAGTCAAACCCTCCCGATATGCTTGCCTTATTTGGAGTATCCGCGGCGCTTGCGCTGTCGGGCATTCCCTGTGATGTGCCAATTGGCGGTGTAAGGGTAGGGCTTGCGGGAGAGAAGTGGGTAGTGAATCCGACTTTTGAGGAACAGTCCGCATCCCCTCTAAACTTGGTGATAGCCGGCAACAAAAGTTCCATCTTGATGGTCGAAGCAGGGGCGGATGAGGTGACGGAAGACATGATGACCAAAGCCATAGCTGAGGGACAAAATGGGGTCAAGAAGCAGATTGAAATAGTAGAGACCTTGGTTAGAGAGTACAAGCAAGAAAATGGCGAAAAGTCAGCTGAACAGCTAATCGGCGAAGTAACTGATTTCGTTTGTCCAAGATACAAAAATGCTGCCCAAAAAATCTCTCTGGCATGCGAGGAAGGCGATTTGGAAAAAGCAGAAAAGGGAAAAGAGGATATAGAAAATGTAGTAAAAGAGGCATCCGCGTTTTTCCCGCCCTCGCTTAGAAAGTTGGTCAAGATTTGCTCATCTATGGAAAAATCGAGAAGCCTGAATGAAGCTCTGGAACCTCGAATAAAACCCCTGATAAAGCAGAGAATACAAGAGACATTACTCAAAACTTCTGCCGAGAATTTTTCTAAGAAAGAGAGATCTATTATTGTGAATGATTTGCTGGAAGGCATTGCTCAAGAGTTGATTGAGAGGTACCCAGCACTCGAAAAAGATGTCCGTGAGATATTGAGTGAAGCCAAGAAAGAGGCATTGAGGGAACAGATACTGAACAAAGGAATAAGGCCAGATGGTAGGAAGGCTTTCAATATAAGAAAGATTACCTGCGAGGTTGGTCTTCTTCCCAGAACACATGGGTCGGCTCTATTTTCTAGGGGCGAGACGCAGGTGCTTACGATTGCTACGCTTGGCTCATATGCCGAAAAGCAAATCTTGGACGATTTAGGAGTTGAAGAATATAAAAGGTTCCTCCACCATTACAATTTCCCTCCTTATTCTACCGGCGAAGCAAGCCCAATGCGTGGACCAAAACGCAGAGAAATAGGCCATGGTGCCCTCGCGGAGAGAGCGCTTCTTCCGCTAATACCTGGCGAAGAGGATTTCCCTTATACCATAAGGTTGGTTTCTGAAGTACTCGAATCCAATGGATCTACTTCGATGGCGAGCGTTTGCGCGAGTAGCATGGCTCTCATGGATGCTGGCGTTCCACTCAAAAATGGGAAGCACGTTGGAGGTATTGCCATGGGCCTCGTCATGGAAGGGGAGAATTATGTGATACTCAGCGATATAGAGGGCATGGAAGACGCGATAGGGGACATGGATTTCAAGGTAGCGGGGACCAAGGATGGGATAACGGCGCTTCAGATGGATGTGAAATGCCCCTGGCTTTCGGCAAAAATTATGGAGGAGGCTCTCCAACAAGCAAGTCAAGGAAGGCTTTTCATTATAAAAGCGATGTCGCAGGCTATCGAAGGTCCTCGGGCGGAAGTATCTCCAGGCGCGCCGGTGATACTCAATTTCGAGATACCGGTTGACAAAATCGGAGACCTCATCGGTCCTGGAGGAAGAAACATAAAGGGTTTGATTGAGCGCTACGATGTTGAGATTGATGTCGAGAATGACGGAAGGGTATTCGTTTATGGCAAGGACAAAGATAAGGTAGATGCCGTGAAAAAGCAGATAGAGCTGTTGACAAAGAAACCAGAGGTTGGTGACACCTTTCTAGGGAAGGTAGTGAAGACCACGAACTTCGGCGCGTTTGTCGAAATTTTGCCTGGAAAGGATGGGCTTCTCCACATTTCCAAAATCTCCAAAGAGAGGATAGCTAGGGTTGAAGATGTCTTAAACGTCGGTGACGAAATACCAGTAGAAATAGAAGAAATAGATGATTTAGGGCGCATAAGTCTAAAAAGGACAAGTTAGCCTAGAAATTTTCTCTAAATGCAAGACGGCCAAATTATCAAAAAGACAGAGCTAGATTCCGGGATAAGGGTCCTGAGTGAGCATATGCCTGGAGTCAGGTCTGCATCCCTTGGAATCTGGATAGAGTCTGGTTCCCGTGACGAAGAAAAAGGGGAAGAAGGGATATGTCATTTTCTTGAGCACATGGTATTCAAGGGAACTAATTCTTTTACGGCAAGAGAGATTGCTGAGGAATTCGATAGCATGGGGGCGGATATTAATGGCGCTACCGGCAAGGAGTCGACGGTTTTCTTTGCCAGAGTTCCTGATGAGAATATACCCAGGGCGCTTCAAATACTAATGGACATGGCGAAGGAACCCAAACTTGACCCGAAAGACATAGAAGCCGAACGCCAGGTAATCCTCGAGGAAATAAACATGTACATGGACTCGCCCGATGCTGTTGTCCAAGACCTCATAATTGAAAATCTCTGGGATGGACATCCTGCCGGACACAATATTCTTGGCGAAGCTGAAGTCATAAGGAATATGGATAAAAAAATGTTCGAGGAGTTTCATTCGAATAACTATGTTGGCTCGAGGATTATTGTTGTTGGAGCAGGGGCTTTGAATCATGACCAATTGGTAGAGCTTGTATCTAATTTGAGCGAAGGTATAGAGGTTGGGAGTAAACCGTCAAGAAGCGCTCCGGCGAGCGATCCAAAACCAAAAACAACCATCATGAACAAAGAAACCGAACAAGCACACATCGCCCTGGGGGCAAAGGGCCTTCCCAGGGGCGATCCAGCCAGGTTTGCCCTTGCGCTCATGGATAACGTTCTGGGTGGCAGTATGAGCTCACGGCTTTTCCAGAAGGTGAGGGAGGAAATGGGGCTTGTTTACTCTATTTATTCCTTTACAGCTCTCCTCATAGGAATGGGAATGGTGGGAATATATTGCGGTACTCACCCTAGCCAAGCTCATTTGGTGGTCGAAATCTTGGAGGAGGAACTTGCCCGCGTAGGCGCTGAAGGTTTCACCGAGAAAGAACTCAAGAGAGCAAAACAGCATGTAAATGGCGCGTTTTTGATAGGGCTCGAGGATAGCTATACCAGGATGAGAAGAATCGCGAAAGCCGAGCTGGGAGGAGAGGAGCACCTTTCCCCTGAAGAGCTAATCGAAAGAATTAATAAGACCACGCTTGAAGACGTAGAAAACGTTTTCAAAAAAACGTGGATGGGCAACGGCTTGAGTTTAGCGGTGGTTGGTCCCCTTAAAGAAGGAGAGGTCGAACTGGGGACCAAAAAAGCGCGGAAGGATTGAGATGCTACGAGTAGTGGTATTTGGCGGGCTCGGCAATGTTGGGCGAGAAATTGCAAAAGCCGTGTGGGAAGATGAGGAGCTCGAGCTTTATGCGATAGTGGATTCCAGAGCTGCTGGTGAAAAAACCGAGTATCCGGAAGTAGTCGCGTTTCGAACCGCTGCCGAGATGGACTCCTCGCGAATTGACGTCATGGTTGATTTTACAGTTGCCGAAGCCGCTGTTTCAAATATCCATTGGGCACTTGACAATGGTGTTCATTCGGTTGTTGGGACAACGGGAATTTCCGATGACGAAATAGATAAGATTCGAAACAAAGCGGGGGCAAAAGCTAACGTAATAATCGCCCCGAACTTCTCGCTGGGCGCAATTCTCATGATGAACTTTGCGGAGAGAGCCGCAAGGGTATTCAAACAATGCGAGATTATTGAGCTTCACCACAAGGGGAAAAAGGATGCCCCAAGTGGGACGGCGATGATGACCGCCAAGCGGGTAGCCAAAGAACTTGGGGATTCATCCCGAGTGAGCCTGGAGTCAGGGGAGAAGGTAAAAGGCAGTCGTGGGGGAGAAGTGGAGGGGCTGCGAATCCACAGCGTAAGGCTGGATGGCTTGATGGCTCACCAAGAAGTGATATTCGGCTCTCCTGGAGAAACTCTGACCATCAAGCATGACACCGTTGACAGAAGATGCTACGCCCCCGGTGTCATTATGGCTGTAAAGGCAATCCCTGGCATGAGCGGGCTTACGATTGGCATCGAATCTCTCTTGGGGCTTTAGTGTATCAATGCAGTTCCCACGCTTTGTTCCTCGCTATACCCTCTGTTAAAAGGTTAGCTCATGGGCATAAAGAATAATTAAAATAAAAGCCAGGAGGGAAGTTTTTGTCCAGAGGGACACAACGCGGAAAGCAAAAGGGAAACGCGAAGCCACAAAAAACCCAAAAGCTGGAAGTCGAGCGAGGCAGAAGTAAACCTCTAGAAGCACAAGGTAAGAATAAGACCAGTGAAGAGGGGAAGCAGTCTTTTACTCCAAGGCTTCGTGTTGTCCTCTTTATTTTTTCCTTAGCCCTGGCCGTATTTACCGCAATATGTGTATTTTCCCCTTCCGCGGCGGGAATTGTGGGAGAGGCGATAGCTGAAGGGTTGGGATTGTTGCTTGGCATGGGTAGATTTGCCGTTCCCTTCTTTTTCCTTGCGGCAGGCGCGATTTCTTTAGCCACAAAGGCGTTTCCCAGGAGGGGTCTGCTTTTGGGGGGAGCCGCCCTTGTCTTTGTTTGCGCGCTTGCGCTGGCGCATTCAAACCTGGAACCAAACGTCATGTTTGAGAGCGAGAGGCTCTCTAGCGGAGGAGGATTGGTGGGAGCTGCCATTTCCTGGCCGTTGGTGAAGCTCACAGGATTGGTGGGCACCTATATTTTTCTCATCTGCGGAATTCTCATTGGGCTGGTAATTGCGCTTGAGGAACAGCTTGCGCTTCTTTATCGGAAATTCACGAAAAAAACTCTTCCCAAAGAGGAAGAACAGAAAACCGCAAGCGGGCCTGAAGAAGGATTTCAAGTGCGCCCAATCACCCCTCCATCCCAGCCTTCTTCAAAGTTTTACCCCTCGAAACCTACCGCCAGCAATGGACCAGGTGGGGGAGAGGTAAAGCGAAATCGCGTTACTTTCTCGGAGGGCTACGAATTACCACCAACCTCGATTTTGAACCGGAGTAAAAGCAAAGCGTTCTCCAAACAGACAAACGAAGAGAGAAAAAAGGCGATAGAGGGAACGCTAAAAGGCTTGGGAGTTGACGCCAGGGTTGTTGAAATCTCAAAGGGGCCGACTGTTTCGCTTTTTGAGCTGGAGGTAGGGGTGGGGGAAAAGGTGAGAAGCGTAATAGAGCTCGAGCAGGATATCGCATACGCGCTTGGTTCTCCCGACATAAGAATTTATTCTCCCATCCCAGGAAAAAAAGCAATAGGAATAGAAGTTCCCAACTACGTGAGAGATACCGTTCTCCTTGGCGACATAATTGAGTCCCTGGGTCCAGTTGCTCCCTATAACCAGCTTGCCATGGCGGTGGGGAAGGATATGGCTGGGCAGCCGGTGATATTGGACCTGGCGCAACTTCCTCACCTTCTTCTTGCGGGGTCTACCGGAGCCGGAAAATCCTGTTGCATAAATTCACTCATATCCTCCCTTCTTCTGCGAAACACGCCTGATGATTTGAGGCTCATAATGATTGATCCGAAATATGTTGAATTCAACTGGTATCGGGAGCTTCCCCATCTTCTCTGCGATGTCATAAACGAGCCGGAACCGGCTTCCCAGGCGCTGGCATGGGCTGTAGGAGAAATGAATAGAAGATACCAGGTGTTGCAAGAGAGCAAGGTAGTGCACATTGATGATTACAACGCACTGACAGAGAAAGACGAAAAACTCGAAAGGATGCCAAAGGTAGTAATAGTTATAGATGAGCTAGGCGACTTGATGCACGTCGCGAAGAGGGAAGTCGAAACTTCTATAAGCAGGCTTACCGCAAAAGCAAGGGCTGTGGGTATCCACATGATTATCGCCACCCAGCGCCCCTCTGTTGACGTAATAACTGGCGTAATCAAGAACAACATCACGGCAAGGATTGCCTTCCAGGTGACCAGCCACGCGGATTCAAGAACAATCATCGGCAAGAAAGGAGCTGAAAAGCTTCTGGGAAGGGGGGACATGCTTCTAGATCCCGGCAATATCCCTCAGCCCGTACGAGTTCAGGGTGCCTTGGTTCAACAGGAAGAAATAGAGTTACTTACAGGTTTCATAAAAGAGCAAAATCGAACTCAAACCTTACAGATTGACCTTGACGAGGTTCAAGCTGAGCTTCCTCATGATGTTTTCGCAAGAGACCCACTGCTCGGCGAAGCGGCGGAGTTCGTTGTAAACGCGGGTGAAGCATCCGCCTCAATGTTACAAACGCATTTGAGGGTGGGATACGCGAGGGCACGTCGGCTGATAATAGAGCTCCAGGATTTGGGAATTGTAGGTCCGCATGAGGGAAGCAAGTCTCGCAAGGTTCTTGTATCCCCCGATGAGCTTCATCTTTGGAAGCTATAGATTGGCTATTGCGTACCCTTCGCCTTATTGATAGTCTTATATTGCTTTTGCCTGGAATTTCTGGAGGTAGAAATTGGCGAATCCTCTTGCTCAACAAGTTGAAAGGATACTCATATCTGCCGTAGGGGAGTTCATCGCGAAAGCTACTGTGAAGAAGAATTGCCAGCAGATTGGGACCACACCCGATGACCTTCAGCCGTCTCAACTTCAGGAGCTTGCGAATAACATAGAGAAGTCCGTTTCTTTCTTTTCTGGGAAAGAAGTTGGAGCAGAGGTGGCGGAAAAAATCCGCGAACTTGCTAGGTAATTACCTCCGAGGGATATTTTGACACGAAAATGGAGTCTTAGGGCAAGATTTCTTCTGATTTCAGGCGTATGGTCGATTGTTGCCTTGCTCATAAGTCTTCTTGTTTTTCTGTTCGCGTCCAGCATGAGTTTTGGCACAGCGCTGAGAGATGCCCTTCTGGTCGCGGCGGGAGTTTTTGTATTGCTCCTCGGTTTTTCATTTCTAATCTTGAGGTATTTCAATAAATCCCTCGAACCCCTACTCCGATTCTCAAACCTGGTTGCTAAAGGTGATCTAACCAGGAATGTGAATGTGGACTCAGATGATGTAATCGGAGAGCTTGCGAACGCTCAAAACACGATGGTAACAAACTTGAGGCAAACAATCGCCGACATTCGGAGCAGTTCTAGCGAGGTCAGTGGCACTGCTGAAGAGCTTGCGAGTTCTTCAGAAGAGGTCATGGCTTCGGCGCAAGAGGTTTCTTCCACCGTGGAGCAGATATCTAAAGGCGCTGAATCTCAAGCCAGAGCGGTAGAAGAAACCTCTATGGCTGTAGGCGAAATTGCCGAGATGGCTACTGGCGTTTCGGCGCAAGCGCGCAGTTCTGTGGAGACAATTCATGAAGCAAATAAGGTGGCGAAGGTTGGATCGGCAAATGCCAGGGAAGCGGCTTCGCGAATAGGCGAGATGCAAAATTCGATTGATGATGCCACCTCGATAATGCATGGACTTGGTGAAAGATCGGCAGAGATAAGCCTCATAGTAGATGTCATAACGAATATCACCGAGCAAACCAACATGCTGGCATTGAACGCCGCTATCGAGGCGAGCAGAGCCGGAGAGCATGGAAGAGGTTTTGCCGTAGTTGCCGAAGAGGTTAGAAATCTTGCCGAGGGAAGTCGTAAGGCGGCGGAACAGATATCCAAGATGGTGAAGGACACTGGAAATGAGACCGAAAAAGCACTTGCCGCAATGGAGACCTCAAAAGACAAAGTGGCAGCCGCAATCGGGGTAATAAAGTCAACGCTTGAGGCGCTTACCAATATTGCTGAAATGATGGAAGGCATAGCCGTTGGGTCCGAGGAGATTTACGAAGCTACCGAATTGCAGAGAAAAAGCTCCGAAAAGGTCGTCAAAGCGTCCCATGAAATAGCCTCCATTGCCGAGGAAGCAGCGGCTGGAACAGAGGAAGCCTCTGCCGCGGCGACCGAACAAACTGCGTTGATGGAGGAGATAAGGGCTTCCATACAAGAACTTGCGAGACTTTCCACCGAGATGAACAAAACCGTCGAACGCTTCAAGTTCCCCGAGAGTGCTGCTCTGCCTGACGATATTGAGTAAAGCTCCAGAAGTGTGAACCGTCGAATTTTGAACCGGCACTGGGAAGGTTATTTTTGTTATGGCTGAAAAATTCTTTCTCTTGACCCTGGGGTGCTTTCGAAATGAAGTGGAGTCCGACTTAATGAGGAGCGAACTCCTGTCGAACAACCTCCTCGAGACACATCGGATTGACGAGGCGGATATATTGATTGTGAACACATGTGGTTTCCTCCGTGAGGCGGTTGACGAAGGCATTGACACCATCTTGGAGCTTCATCGGCTCTCTAAAAATCTCCCGATTCTTCTTGTGGGGTGCATGGCAGAGAGATATGGAAATGATCTCCTCGATTCCATGCCCGAGGTAGCTGGAGTGCTTGGGGTTAACTGGCAGGGAAAACTTGGCGATGCCGTTCGAACTCTTATTGATGGAAACAGATACTGCGAAAAACCACTGGCTTGGTCAATAGAAATTCCCCGAGTGATTGACAGTTCCAATAACGCCACTCTCCTGGTGAAGGTTGCCGATGGCTGCGACAAGAGATGCAGTTTTTGTACCATTCCCATGATAAAGGGTCCTTACCGAAGCAGACAGATTGGCGATATTCTCGCAGAAATCAAAAGTCTTTCCGGAAAAAGACAAAGAGAAGTTATTCTGCTTGCCCAGGATTTATCCAGCTATGGCATCGATCTTTACGGAAGAACTCGACTCGCCGGCTTAATCAGAGAGATTTCGCTCATAGAATCGGTTCGTTGGATAAGATTGCTGTATCTTCAACCCGAAGGCCTCGATGAGGATATTATCAATGAATGCGTTTCCAACCCAAAAGTTTGCGACTATTTTGATATTCCCTTTCAGCACGCTAGCGCTAGCGTGCTGAAGCGAATGGGAAGGGGCGGAGACTTCGAGAAAAACCTGAATATCGTCAAAAGGATAAGGAGTGTGAGGCCGAAGGCGGCTTTGAGGACGACCCTCATGGTTGGCTTTCCAGGTGAGACCGATGAGGACTTCCAAACCCTTCTGGAATTTGTAAGCGAGGCGAAATTTGACTGGCTTGGACTCTTCAAGTTCAGCGCGGAGGAAGGAACAATCGCGGCTCGGCTCCCGAACCAGATTGAGCCGGAGAAGGCGGACGAGAGGTGCGAAGAACTTCTTGCCCTCCAGAGTGAAATTGAAAGTGAAAGGGCAGAAGGCGTTGTGGGGCGAAGGCTGGAATGCGTCATTGATTCCCCCTCCGATC
>JAQURN010000021.1 GCA_028715585.1 Actinomycetota bacterium
GGAGAGCTTCATCGGCCAACCCCCTCGTAAGTAAACCCCTCTTTCCTCAAGACCTGCGGGTCGAGAAGGTTGCGGGTATCTAGAATTATGGGTCTCTTCATAAGTTCAGCTATCCTGGGATAGTCGAGCCACTTGAATTCGTCCCATTCCGTAAGGATAACAAGAGCATCGGCATCACGGGCAGCCAGGTAAGGGTTATCCGCAAACTCTATTCCCTCGAGTTGCTTCCTCGCGTTGTCCATCGCCTTCGGATCATATGCTGATACGTTTGCTTTCCTGTCGCGCAACATCCTCACAATCTCTATCGCAGGGGACTCGCGCACATCCGAGGTGTTAGCCTTGAACGAAAGCCCGAGAGCGGCAATTTTTACTTCCTCTAGTTTTCCAAGCATGCGCTCGAGCTTCTCCACCATCCTTTCGCGCTGCCTCCGATTCACTTCGAGCGTCCCCTTCAATAAATCGAAGTTGTATCCATAGTCGGTAGCAATGGCTAGAAGAGCCCTGGTATCCTTTGGAAAACAAGAACCTCCAAAACCAGGACCCGGCTTGAGGAATTCAAACCCTATTCTTCCATCATAACCCATGCCAAGCGAAACCTCACGGACATCGGCGCCTATGTACTCGCAGAGATTAGCAATGGCGTTTATATAGGAAATTTTCGTAGCCAGGAAGGCGTTAGAAGCGTATTTTATCATCTCCGCGCTTATAGGGTCGGTTATGAGAAGGGGGGCATTTATAGGGCGGTACAACTCGGTCATGTGCATTATCGCTTTTTCGGAATCACTCCCAATCACTATACGCGTGGGATTCATGAAGTCAAAAACCGCGGTGCCCTCTCTTAAAAACTCTGGGTTGGAAACCACGTCAAACTCGGGATATTCGGGCTCCGACTCCTCGATTATCCTCATGACTCTATTGGTGCTTCCAACTGGAACAGTACTCTTGTTGACTATTATCTTGTAAGAATTTACCCCCGGGGCTATCCGTCTTGCCGCCTCTTCTACGTTTGTAATGTCGGCACGGCCAGTCTCATCCGAAGGTGTGTCAACTGTAATGAATATATAGAAGGAGTCACTAACCGCGGACTTGATGTCCGCCGAGAAGCTGAGACTCCCGTTTTTCATATTCCGCACTATCATAGGCTCGAGCTCAGCCTCAAATATTTCTACCTTTCCATTCCTAAGAGACTCGAGCTTCCCCTCATCACGGTCTAGGCAGATGACATGGTAACCCAAATCAGCAAGGCAGGCTCCCGTTACCAGTCCTACATATCCGGTTCCTATTACGGCACATTTTATTTCCTGGTCCAAACTGGCAACTCCCTGAAGAACATATTAGAAGAGGCGCTCATCCTCTGTGAGCCCCGTCCTAGGTATCTTCCCAGCCAATCCGTCGGCTATCGCCCTGTTAGCAAGTTTATCGCAGTAAGCATTTTCCTCTCGAGGAACTCTCACAATCTCCACGTCTTCGTATTTCCCAAGAAGAGACTTTACTCTCTCTACCAAACCCTTCAAGTGGCTGTTTTTTACCTTGAATCCCCCGGAAACCTGGTTGGCAACGAGTTCGCTATCGGTAAGGATTCTTATGCGAGAATAACCCAAATTCTCAACCGACTCCAAAATGCGAATCAACGCTTGGTATTCAGCCACGTTATTTGTGGCATTACCAATGTATTCCGAAACCTCCGCTATGAGTTTTCCACTCTCGTCCCTTGCCACCCCACCAATTCCCGCTGGACCGGGGTTACCTCGCGCCGCCCCGTCGCTCGAGATTAAAAGCCTTCCTCTATCGTTCTTTTTTCCACCACGGATCACTTGACGAGTATCCTCCGGCAGTAATCGCAACGGAAGGGGCCTTTCTCGTGCTGAAATTTGTCTATCTGGGTGAGGCTGAATTCGACGTGGCATCCCCCACAGTTTCTTCCATCCTCAATCCTCACAACCGCAAGTTTCCCCTTTTCCTTGAGAAGCTTGTCGTAGGTTTCGAGGATGTCGGGATCGAGCTTTTCCCTTATGCCCTCTTTCTCTTTTTCCAGCTCACTTGCTAGACCCATGTTTTTCCCAAGCTCAAGCTCGTAAGCTTTTCTTGCCGCGGCTCCGCGGGACTCGGCTTCACTCAAAAGTTTAGACTTTTCACTTATTTCTTCGCGGAGTCGGTCTATCTCCTCCATTAGCTCCAAGTCCTCTGTTTCCATCTCGTCGCACTTTCCACGCAGCAAAAGTATTTCCGCCTGGATAGAGCTCAGCTCCTTTGGATTCATGATGGTTCCACTAAATAACTTTTCCTCCTCGACCTTCAGCTTTCCCGACAAAACTTCGAGCTCTCCATCCAGCTTGTGCTGGTCGCGCTCAAGTTTCGATAGCCTCTCTTTCAAATTCCCCAACTCGGCTTTTATATCCTCGACAAGGCTATCGTGTTTTTCGAGCTCGAGCTTCTCGGGAAGAAGAGAATTTTCGCGCTCGAGAGAAGCCAGGCGCGAATCAAGCTCCTGCAGCTCTAACAGCAGTCGGGAAAGTTCACTTGGCTCCATGTGTTCCACCTTCCCCTACCTCGATTGATTCAACCCCAGGATATGCAGCAAAGAGTCGTGAAGGAATCCGCTTCAGGTTGTGTGCAACAACATCTCTCATCAAACTAACCATAACCAACAAAAATCCTGAACAAGCCGGTTCCAGTAACTACCAGAGTTGTAACAATCACTCCCGCGATACACACGCCCAAGAATATCCAAAATAAAGCCTTACGGTAAGGAATCCCAAAGACGAAAGCCGCCACCGACCCCGTCCAAGCACCAGTCACTGGAAGAGGGATGCCCACAAAAATCGCAAGCGCGAGCCCTTCGTATAACTCATATTTCTTCTCCAATTTCCTCCTGGTCCTCGCGAAGAGCCAGTTGAAAAACCTCTCGAATATCCGAGAGTGAGCCATCAGCCATCCGGAAACCGGCTCGAGAAGCCAGAGGATGAAAAAAACTGGAACCATGTTTCCCACGATGGATACCAGAAGGGCCTTCCACCATTCTATATGACCCCCCAACACAGCATATGGTATCGATCCACGCAATTCAGCAAGAGGGAGCATCGCTATGAGAAAAGTCGCGACATAATGGTTTACCCCTTCGAACCACGCCGACCACTCGATTGCAAAATAAGGACTCATCTGCTCTCCTAAAAATACCTATGAGAGTTTCGTAATAATACTCGATAAAAAGGAATTTTGTCACCTGCTCAAGCTCACCAAAAATTTGCTCAAAAGTCGCTCAATAGGTATTATTTAAGCGTATTTAGAAATCGAGGTGGTTTTGGTGGAAAAAAAAGAAATCAAAAAATTGGAGACGCTCCTTCGAGCTGACCTAGACTCGGAGTGGTACTTTGGCGCTACTAACATAAATGGAGCATGCGGAAACGGCAAGCTCACCGCTGGAATCTCTTTCTGGGGAGAACTCTCGGTTCTCAGGTGGCCTCACGCTTCTCATTCGGACCAGCTTCGCTACTTAACTGCCCACGGTTTTCCGTTCAGAAACTTCAAGGTGAGAACAGGAGAAAATGAAGCCTCAAAGACATATCGCCAGTGGGCCAGGCCAAGGGTAGTGTCTCCAAACATGGGCTCGTTCGGAGGAATCTATCTCCCTTCAATCCAAACCACATCTTGGTTTCACGCCCCCGAATGGGATGACTCACTGGAGGGAGAAACCCGTTGGCAGCGTTATGAACCAGACGATACAAACGTCTTGTTCACCACGGCATGGAACAAGAAAATCGACGTAGCTCTCAAAATTACCGATTTCATACATCCAGAGGTAGATATCCTAATGAGGCAATTCGAACTGACTTGCGGGAAGAATTGCCCAAGCGAAAGGGGGCTTTTTCTCTACTTCGCAAATCTCTGCCCATCGCTTGAAAAAACGAGATTCTATCCAGTCAGCAAACGCGGACATGAAAGGAAGAGCGACTATTTCGCTCTCTACCACCAAGACCTGGACATGATTCTTCATTTTCGCCCCGCAAAGAAATCCCTTCCTCATCCAGCAAGGCAGGCGGAAGAAATGAGAAAAAACCCTGAGCTCATAAGGAAGTTTGTAGAAAATCTAGACAACCTCTTCCCGGAGGGAGGAGTGTTCTTTGCCTGGGGTAGCTCTACGCCTTCCAATAGCCACCAAGTTGGAAGAAATAACTCCAAAGGAAGAGGTGGTGTGCCCCAAGACGCGTTTCATGACGCTTCCACGGGACGACTTGGGGGGTCTCCAGCCGCGGCACGCCCTGCAAATTCAGCCCTTTCGTTTGAAATCGAACTAAAGCCGGGTAGCAAAATCGAAATCTCAATATTCATCGCGGTCGCCGACAAAGCAAAGGACGCCATCCAGCTTTTAGAGCAATCTAGGCAAGAAGGTATCGAAAAGGGAAAAAAATCAGCAATTTCTTACTGGAAAGATTTTTCTTCATCGCTCAAAACACCACAAACTGGCAACCCGCAAACAGACAGGGTTGGAAAAAGAAGCCTTCTTGGGCTCGCGGTTGGGGCGGATAAGCAAACTGGCGCAATAGTAGCATCCATCGCGCGCCAACCTCCTTACTACTACGATTGGCCAAGGGACGGGGCGTTTTTTGACTGCGCCCTCGACATCGCCGGCAAGTGCGACCTGGTGACGAAGCATATGGATTTCTATATCAACTCCCAGATAACCAAGGATAAGCTCACGAAGAAAAGAGGTGAGTTCGAGGGAAATTATTTCGCCGATGGAGATATGGGAATAGTTCCTTTCGTAGAGATAGATGAGACGGGGCTTTGTGGATGGGACCTCTGGAGGCACGCGCGCTATCTCAAAAAGGACGAAAGAGAAAGCTACCTGGTTCGCGCCTACCCCGCAATCAAGATGGCGGCAAATGCCCTGTTGCGAAAGAGGCCTCGTAAGGGGGTGTTCCAAAAGAAAGCACACGAGGATGACAACATCTTCCACAAAACGAGCACCCTCCACGGAGCAGTGACAACTTATCTCTGCCTCAAAGCTGCCGTCGAGGCTGGATCAATGCTCGGGGAAACAGATGAAACACTTGCTCCCTTCAAGGAGTGGGCAGGTGAACTCCTGGACGCCATGATTGACTGCTACTCCCCGGAAGTGGGGAGATTCACCCGAGATGGCTGGCGGGGAAAAACCTGGGTAATCTGGCCTGGGAAAATTCTTCCTCCGGAAGACGAGAGAATACAAAACCAAGCCCAATATCTCGCAAGCCTAGTCGAACCCTTCATCGAAAAGAAAATTCAGGGTTTCGCTTATGCGTCCGAATTATTGCTTGCCTGCGCGGTGGCATGGAGGAACAAGAAAGAAAAGTTGGCATGGGTTAAAGAGGCATTGAAAGTCGTGACGGAGGAAGTCGCGACTCCTGGAACCGGGCACTTTGGGGAAGTAGCGCTGGTGGGCGATTTCGCTGGCACGGAACAAAAAGTTTACCAGAACCGAACGTCTATCCCCCACCTTTGGGAAGGAACAGTTCTTTTCCTTGCGTTAGTCGCGGCGTATGAACCAGAGTGGCTCGAGTTTGCCACCGCACCCATGGCTGGTTAAGATTGAGATGAAAACAGAGAAGAAAATTCACTTCCGCGAAGATATTCTCGCCCAACCCTCTTCCTTGGAGTTCTTCGTGAAGGAAGCATCAAAAGAAGTGGGTGGGGTAGCAAAACGCATCCTCCAAAAAAAACCAGGCTTCGTATACCTAGTTGGCAGAGGGAGCTCGGAAAACGCAGGCCGCTACGGTCAATATGTCCTCGGCGCGGAAGCTGGGTTTCCTGTTATGCTAGGAAATCCCTCCCTCTTCACTAAATACAAAAAACCCATAAAATTCGGGAATGCTGTTGTGATGGCAATCTCCCAATCCGGCGAATCTCCAGACATTCTCACCGTGGTTGAAGAGGCAAAACACCAAAAGTGCTTTTCGCTTGCCATTACCTCAAATTCCTCCCCCTTGTCAGAAATCGCCGACGCGACAATCGACATCCGCACGAAAGATTCCTCGATTCCAGCGTCCAAAACTTATCTCAATTCCCTCGCTGCTATAGCGATGCTTGCATCTAAGCTAGCAGGTAGGTTGCAACTCGAAGAGGAGTTGAAAAGTGTGCCCGATTTGCTTTTCAAAGCCCTTGATTCCGAGTCGGAAACAAAAGAAATCGCCCCATGGTGGTGCAAAGGAAAAGCCGCGTTGGTGTTGTCAAGGGGATATAATTACAGCACCGCCCACGAGATTGCTCTCAAGTTGAAAGAGCTTTCTTACATTCTCGCTCATCCTTATTCAGCCGCGGAGTTTCTCCACGGTCCTATAGCGGTCATCGAGGAGGGGTTTCCAGTTCTCATAGTTGCGGCGGAAGGAGCGCTTCTCGCCGACCTCATCCCGCTCGCCAAAAGAGTAATCGAGGAGGGAGCGAGACTTCTCGTCATCTCCAACGGCAAAATCGAGGACTGGAGAGCTCAAGAAAAAAATAAATCATGCCACCTATTGGAATTCCCCTCTTCGCCCGAGTGGCTTTCGCCCTTGCTCGCGGTAGTGCCTGGGCAATTCCTCGCGCTTCACGGGGCACTTTCACTGGGTTTAGACCCTGACTCGCCAAGAAGATTGCAGAAGGTAACGAAAACAGGATGAGATTCTAACACGCTCACCGCTCGAATATGCCAAATGCGGGAATCGTGGTACCGACACCCTCCTCTTTGAACCTCTGGTGGAGCCTCTTGATGAACTCGTGCTTCACGAGATACTGGTCAGAAAATTCCCTCACCCCGATTATTGCGGTCATGACGATGTTGAAATCAGAAAAGCGCTGAAAGCGGACCAGCGGTTTGAAGTCAAGTTCCCCACCTTCGACCTCCCTTTGAACCTCGAATGCCGTCTCGAGCGCAATTCTTTCCGCCTTCTCGAGGTCGGTTGTGTAGCTAACAGGGACATCAACCAACAAAGACATCCTAGTAGCAGGACGGTGGTAGTTAGTGAGAATTCCAGAGCCAAGCTTGTTATTTGGAATGATTACCATATTGCCAGAAAGAGTTCTTATAGTCGTATTTCTCCAGTTCATATCCTCGATATAGCCTTCGTCACCAGACTCGAGCCGCACATATTCACCAGGCTTCACCTGTCGAGCGGCAAGCACATGGATGCCCGCAAAGAGGTTTGAAAGCGTATCCTGGAAAGCTAATGCCACCGCCAGTCCGCCAACCCCAAGGGCAGTAAGAATGGGAGCAATGGGAATACCCAGAAGCGCAAAGAGGAACAGGATACCCACCAGTATTACAAAGACTTTGATTATGTTCCCGAGTATAGTCGTTCTTCCCAGTGTTCCCTCTTCGGGTTTCCTCCTGGTATAAGCATCCACAATGCCCGCGAGGATGCGAGCGGCAACCACGGTGCAGGAAAGAACGACAAGAGATATTAAAACCTTGTTATAGATGCTCACCACCTGGGCACTCAAACTCATGGAGGAAAGCGCTCCGTAAATGCCCCCTATGAGGAACCAGAGCGTAATCATGAAACGAAGAGAACTTCTCACTACCACGTACCCTCGCCACTCGCTGTGTTTCTCTAGTCTCGAGAGAAGCTTCGACGCAAGCTTCTCGACAATTATGCCAATCAAAAGACTGCCTAGAATGAATGAAAGAGAAAGAAGGAATGTCTTGTCTCTCAAAATTGCCATGCTTGCGCTCCAGCGTACCTCAGAAGCCAAAGTTTCTCTTTAGCCTGCTTCCCTTCTCTTCGGCAACGTTTTCCCTGTTTCCTTCCTTGGCGTGCCGATGGAGAACCTTTTTCCCTTTTGTATATTACAATCTCAGTAGCGAGAGAATTTTTTAGCCGACAGCTCGAGAAAACATGCAAAATTCACAAATAGCCGATGTCTTCGACAAGATAGCCGACCTTCTGGAGATAAAAGGAGAGAATAAATTTAGAATTCGCTCCTACCGCAATGCCGCCAGGTCGATAAGAAACCATCCTCAAAGCGTCTCTCAAATGGTGAAGAGCAATGAAAATCTCACAAAGCTCCCATACATAGGGAAATCAACCGCCGAAAAGATAAAGGAGATAGTTGAGAGTGGAACCTGCTCCACCTTGGAGGAACTCAAAGGTGAAATTCCAGAAGAGCTCGCGGAGCTTCTGCTGGTGCCTGGGCTTGGGCCAAGAAAAGCAATGGAGCTATACAGAGAGCTGGGGATAAGGAATCTGGAGGATTTGAAAAGCGCCACGGAAAGCGGGCTCATTCGAAACCTTCCTGGCATGGGACTCAAAACAGAGCAGAAGATACTCGAGGGTTTCAAAACCCTGGAGTCGATTTCGGGGCGAATGCTCTACAAAGAAGCATGCGACCATGTCAAATCCATCGGTGAACATCTCGAGGATATTCCATGGATAAAGAGATGGGAGGTAGCAGGAAGTTTCAGAAGGGCAAAGGAGACAGTTGGAGACTTGGATATTCTCCTCGAAGCCAGCGACAGGGAAAAGGCTGGCGAAAAAATCCTGGAATACGACTTGATTGATACCGTAATAGGTCGCGGAAGCGAACGAATCTCTGTTCGCTTGGAAAAGGGGATTCAGGTTGATTTTCGATTCTTCAACCCCGAATCCTTTGGCTCGGCTCTGCAGTATTTCACCGGCTCGAAAGCGCATGGCATCGCCGTCCGAAAGATAGCACAGCAAAAAGGATGGAAACTCAACGAATATGGACTCTTCGAGGAAGAAAAACAGCTTGCTGGAAAAGACGAAAAAGGCATCTATGAGCATCTTGGGATGGAATGGATACCGCCAGAATTGCGCGAAGACACTGGGGAGATCGAGGCGGCACTCAATCGGAGGCTGCCAAAGCTCGTCGAACTCGGCGATATCAAGGGAGACCTTCACTGCCACAGCACTCATACGGACGGCGCGAACACAATAGAGGAGCTTGTGGAAGCGGCAAAAAGGATGGGATATGAGTACCTGGCGATAACGGACCACTCCAAAGCCGTAACCGTGGCAGGCGGATTAGACGAGGAGGAAATCAAGCAAGAGCAAAACCACATCCAGGAATTGAATCAGGCAATGGGTGATTTTCGGCTCCTTTGCGGGGTGGAGGTGGATATAACCAAAGACAGCAAGCTGGATCTAGATGAAGAGCTTCTCTCCACGCTCGATTGGGTGGTCGCAAGCGTTCACTATAACCGTAACATGAGCATAAAAGAGATGACTGAAAGGATTTTGTCGGCGGTCAAAAGCGGGGTAATTCATTGCATCGGACATCCATTCGGAAGAATAATAGGCAAACGCGAGCCACTCGACTTCGATTTCGAGAAGGTCCTAGAGGCTTGCCTGGAGAATGGTGTCTGCCTGGAGGTCAATGCCCAACCCGACCGCCTCGACCTCCCAGACATCTTTGCGAGGCGAGCGATAGAGGCAGGCGTCAGCTTGGCGATTGCCACAGACGCGCACAGAATTTCGGACCTAGACTTCATGGACATCGGAGTGAAAGTCGCAAGGAGAGGCTGGGCGGAAAGAAAAAACATAATAAACACCCTTACTTTAGAGGAGCTTGAGAAAAAACTCAAAATAGCTTGAAAGCCTCACGTAAACAACCTTATTCAAGGAGTCCGCTAGGTAACTTCCGAAAGATTTACTGTATAGATTTCCCTAAAACCCACAACGGGATTAAAAGAGGCAGCTATGAACCGAGAAGAAAAAAGCCGCATAACCGTTGAATGCTCCAACTACGACGCGTTCATATTCGACCTCGACGGGGTAATGACCCGGACCGCGAAAATCCATGCTCAAGCCTGGAAAGAGATGTTCGATTCCTTCCTCCGGAAAAAAGCGGGCAAGAAAAACTTCAAACCCTTTGATATCGAGAAAGACTACCCGAAATACCTGGACGGAAAACAGAGATATGAAGGAGTAAGGTCATTCCTCGAGTCTATCTCTGTCGAACTGCCCTATGGGGATTCTAGTGACAGTCCCGAAAAAGAGACAATCTGCGGACTGGGAAACAAAAAAAATCAAATCTTTCAGAGGTTGCTCAAAGAAATGGGAACCGCTCCATACCCCTCCTCGATAGCGCTAGTCAAAAACTTGAAGAAGGTGGGGATGAAAGTGGCAGTAGCCTCTTCCAGCAAAAACTGCTCTCAGGTTCTCGATGCCGCGAACATCTCTGAGTTGTTCGACGCAAAGGTCGATGGAGTTGACCTAGAGAGCCTTGACCTCAAAGGAAAACCATCACCGGACATGTTCATAGAGGCGGCAAGAAGGCTTTCATCGAAGCCAGAAAGGTCGGTAGTACTAGAGGACGCAATCTCGGGAGTAAGGGCGGGAAAAAACGGCAACTTTGGACTAGTAATCGGAGTGGACAGGGTAAGACAGAGGGAAGCTTTGCTAAAAGCGGGGGCTCACATTGTGGTGGAGGACCTCTCAGAGATAGAAGCTGTTACCAAAATGGAAAGTCTTCGGCACGCACTGGAGTATTTCTCAAATATCAGGGAAGAAATAGAATATCTCCAGCCAGCAATTTTTCTCGATTACGATGGGACTCTCACCCCCATAGTTTCCCGCCCCGAAGAGGCGACCCTCGACAAAGAAACGCGGAAAACTCTCACGGAACTTCCAACTCATTGTTTCACCGCAATCGTGAGTGGAAGAGACCTGACAGACATCCGCAAGATGGTGAAAATCAAGGAACTCTGGTACGCCGGCTCCCACGGCTTTGAAATCGAGAGCCCGGATGGAACCAAAAGTGAGAACGAAGAGGCGCTCGAGTTCCTTCCCCCACTCGAGGGTCTCGAGAAGATGCTCTCTCGTGAGCTAAAAGACATTCCTGGGTCTCTGATAGAACGCAAAAGGTTCTCCATCGCCGTGCATTATAGAAACGTGAAAGACGAAATGGTAAATCGAGTGAAGGAAATCGTTGAGAATGCTGGCTCCACCTACCCCGAGTTCAGAATAACGAAGGGAAAGAAGGTTCTAGAATTTCTTCCCGATATAGATTGGCACAAAGGAAGGGCAGTAGCCTGGATTATAAAAGGTCTCAATCTCGACCGTCCGAGCATCATCCCCCTCTACATCGGAGATGACATCACCGACGAGGATGTTTTCGAGGAACTCAAAACGAGTGGGATAACTATTGCCGTGGGGTCCGACGGGCGCACCACGAAAGCGCACTACCGACTCACCAACACCGAAGAGGTCAAAGAGTTCCTGGATGAACTCTCGCGCTGCGTCGAGGACGAGAGCACCTGGTGGTTTACAAGCGATGAATTCGACCCAGCGCAGGAGGGACTTCGAGAATCACTCACCGCGCTTGGGAACGGCTACTTTGTCACACGAGGCGCCGCCCCGGAATCGCGAGCCGATGGAATTCATTACCCTGGCACTTATCTTGCGGGGGGGTACAACCGCCTCAAAACAAAAATAGCGGGAAGGGTGGTAGAAAACGAAGACTTGGTGAACATGCCCAACTGGCTTTGCCTTAACTTCTTCGTTGATGGAGACCCCCTGGACATCGGGAAGGTCAAGATTCTCTTCTACTCACAAGAATTAGACATCAAATCAGGCGTTCTCTACCGCACTATTCGTTTGAGGGACTCAGCTGGAAGAGAAACAAAGCTCGAGAGCCGCAGAATAGTAAGCATGGCAAACATGCACCTTGCCGCACTCGAGACCACTATCGAGCCGCTCAACTGGTCTGGAAAGATAAAGATACACTCCGCCGTCGACGGGACGGTCGTAAACGATGGAGTAGCCCGATACCGCGGGCTGAACAACAAGCATCTGGCGCCGGTGAAGGAAGAAAGGGTTAGAAAGGACACCGTCCTTCTGGAAGTAAAGACAACCCAATCCAAGCTAGGAGTGGCTGAGGCTATGCGCACACGAATTTTCAAGGGTGATGAGCCCCTAGACCCAAAGCGGAAACTTGTTGACAAGCCAGGCTATGTTGGGGAACACATAGAGGTAAAACTTCAAAGTGGCGAGAGAATCACAGTAGAAAAAACGGTTGCCTTGTTTTCCTCCAGGGACAACGCAATCTCGGAGTGGGGATGCGAAGCGGAAAACCTCGTAGCGGATGCTGGAAGATTTCAAAGTCTGCTCCGCTCGCACAGAATTGCTTGGGAAGCCCTGTGGAGGAAGTTTTCACTCGACCTGGCCGAAAACTCTACCCGCGAGGCTCCAATGGAAAGAATCCTGAGGCTCTACAGCTTCCATCTGCTGCAGACGACTTCGACAAATTCCATCGACTTGGACATAGGAATGCCCTCGAGGGGATGGCACGGGGAAGCATATCGGGGTCACATCTTCTGGGACGAGCTGATAATCTTTCCATTCCTCAACTACAGAATTCCAGAGATAACGCGCTCACTTCTCATGTATCGCTACCGAAGGCTCGGCGAAGCAAGAAAAGCCGCCAAGAAGATTGGCTACAAAGGCGCGATGTTTCCCTGGCAGAGCGGCAGCAACGGAAGGGAAGAAACTCAGCAACTTCACCTAAATCCCCAGTCCGGAAACTGGCTTCCAGATAACTCCCACCTACAAAGGCATGTCAATTCGGCAATCGCTTATAACGTATGGCAGTATTACCAGGTAACTGGAGACCTCGAATTTTTAGCCTGGTACGGCGCGGAGATTATTTGGGAGATAGCAAGGTATTGGGCATCCGCCGCTAAGTACAACGCGGCATCCGACAGGTATGAGATACGCGGGGTTATGGGTCCCGATGAATACCATGACGGCTATCCAGGCGCGGAAAAACCTGGGATAGACAACAATGCCTACACCAACATAATGGTGGTTTTCGTAATGAATCGCGCCCTCGAATTACTCGACCTGCTTAGCAAAGAAGATGTACACCAGATATCCAGGCGCCTCGCGATAGAAGATTCCGAAATCGCAAAATGGAGAGAAATAAGCCGGAAGATGTACATTCCATTCCACGATGATGGCATCATAAGCCAGTTCGAAGGCTACGACGACCTCATGGAATTCGACTGGGAAGGCTACAGGAAAAGGTACGGAAACATACAGCGCCTAGACCGCATTCTGGAGGCAGAGGGCGATACCACCAATAGGTACAAGGTCTCCAAGCAGGCAGACGTGCTCATGCTCTTCTACATCTTCTCCGCGGAGGAATTGGGAGAGATGTTCGAGCAACTCGGATATCGGTGGGAGCCTTCAATAATTCCGAGAAACATAGATTACTACCTGAGGCGGACTTCCAATGGTTCTTCCCTGAGCTGGATTGTTCACTCATGGGTCGCGGCTCGAAGCGACAGGCATGAGTCGTGGGAGCTCTTCAACATCGCCCTGCTCACTGATTTCGTCGACATCCAGGGAGGAACTACCCCAGAGGGAATACATC
>JAQURN010000022.1 GCA_028715585.1 Actinomycetota bacterium
TTCCCGCTAACTCACGTAAGACATTCAACATGATTGAGCACTCGGGACTTTCTGCGAGAGCTTCCATCATGGTTCGCTCACTAGACCCATCAAAAAGAATAATGGTTGAGCGCGCGATGTATTGGAACGACCGTGGAGCTGGAACTGACACCATAGGCGGATACTCAGACTGAGTAGAAGTAGCGCTAATTGAGGAGGCACCGCGCCGTAAAACTTGAAGAAGTTGGCGCGGTGCCTCCTTTCTGTGTGCGCTCCAGGAATGCCAGGAACGATACCAACGTACAGCTCTGTTTTGGGATCTCGCTCTACTCAAAAGTAGTTGACGTTAGACATTCGATTTCTCCCCTGTTCCATTTGGTTATCGCAACTTGTTCAAGGGATGATTCAGAAAGCTCGAAGTACACAACATCCAGACTTCGGACATCAGGGCTTTATTCATCCTGGTTTCTAGCGGTACAAGAATACCGAAATATCCCTTATTCGGGCGGCTTATTGGTGCTTCTCCCGAGCCTCAAGTTTGCCACCTCGAAATACATGTCGTAGAGATGAAGACCCTTGGATAGGGCGATGGTTTCGCCTGGCTCGACTCCCTTCCCTATCTCGTCCGCCATGTATTCTTTCAAAAGCTGAATGCCAGCCAGGTTGGAGGGGAAGCCTCCCCACAAATCCCAGGAGCGAAAATAAAGGATGAAGTGAAGTTTTTTCTCGTCCGCGTATATGCGGGTATCAATCTGACGCAAGCAGGGGGGGTCTGAGAGGAAGATGCTTCTTGGGTCGCACACAGCCATCGACGCCTGGTTTGTCCCGAAGCCCTCTTCCCTATACATCCTTATGACTTCCCCTATCTGGGGTTCGAGATATTGTCCGTAAGTGTACATTTCGTTTTCTGCTTTGGAATGAGCGTTCACGAGCTTGTCCAGGTATGAGTTCACGAAATCCATGTCGGTAGGAGGGGGGATACTCGACCCCTCGGGCATGGTGGGAATGAGCGGACGGGCTTCGGGGTGGATAATTTTTATCACCGCGAACTCGAACTCTTTTCTTTTCTGTCCCTGGTAAGAGCCGCGCTCGATGATGTATTCACGCCCTTTATCCATCAGCTCCCAGATAGAGGTGAACCAGGCGTCTGGAATGTCGCGAGCCTCTATAAATGTAATTTCCATCTCTACATCTCGCGCTTGGCTTTTTCCATGTCTTCCAGCTGTCCTATGAGCCAATCCTCCGCGCTTTGCGAGCTTACAGCCCTTTTTAGCTCACCCGCCCACGCTGCCTTCTCTTCTTCGGGCATGAGAAGCGCCTCGTTGATTGCCCTTGCGCTTCCCTCGGTATCAAGTGGGCTTATCGGGATTACCCAATCGGCGAGTTCGGAGTAAGAACCAGCGTTTTCGGAGAGGATAATCACCCCATTGTTCTCGTTTACGACGGCGCCTTCCTTGCTTACGAGGTTCATGCCATCGAAGAGCGAATTCACGAAGAGGACATCATAATCGCAAAGGGCAGCGATTGACTGGGGGTAATTGTCTTCGACTCGCAAGAGCACCGGTTCCCATCTTTTTGTGGAGAACTCGTCGTTTAACCTTTCGACTTCCTCCCTGATTTCCGCGAGGTAATTTCGGTACTTTGCGAGGCTCATCCTTGATGGGTATAGGTAGTTTATAAATACAACCTTCCCCCACCATTCGTGGTAGAGGTCGAGAAAGCGCCTGAAGACCTCGAAGCCTCTAAGGATGTTCTTCGAGAACTCGACCCTGTCAACGCGTAGTATCTTCTTTTTTCTGCCGATTTTGGCGGAAAGGTTCTTCCGCCAGTGGTTTATCTCTTCGCTCGAGGCGGTTGCGCTAAGCTCTCTTGCGTCAATTGATATGGGGTGGTGGGTTACGAGGACTTCCTTCTTTCCCACCTTTACCCTTCCGCCATCGATATCGACTTCGTGGGGGGTTAGCTCTTTGCATGACCACAGGAAGTTTCTGGCATAGCGTGAGGTTTGGAATGACACCACGTCGCAGGCAAGAAGCCCCTCGATTATCTCGTCCCTCATGTATGGAGGAAGAAGGCGCAGGTAGTCTGGCTGGCACCATGGTATGTGGGTGAAGTGTTCGATTTTGATACTTGGCATCTCTTGCCGGAGGTAGCTTGCGCATAGATACAAGTGGTAGTCCTGCAGCATTACGATTGATTCCTCGCTTGTTCTGGAGGCTATATCCGCGATGTTTCGAGCGAAGAGCTGGTTGACCACGCGGTAGCCCTCCCCGAAGGCAACATGAGTTGTCTCATCTATGTTTGGCCAGTGGGGAATGTCCCAGAGATAATGCTGCATGAACCACAGAAGCAGGTTACTTATGATGTTGTAGTAACGGTGGAAAGCCCTGTCCCCGATAGGGATAAGCCTAATTTGGCATGCAGGGCCACCGGTTGGCGCCATGAAAGGTCCTCCTGCCTGCTCGGACACAACCTCGTCTTCTGGTGTTATGGCACTTGCAACCCAGGTGGCATTGGTAGCGGCTTCCAGCGCTACATCGAGCGCTGTTACTAGCCCTCCTCCTCCGCGTTGAGGATGTATTTCCCCGTCTTCGCCGGTGTGGAACTCCACAGGACCTCTGTTAGAGGCAATTATCAGATGTCTGCCCTGGAGGAGCTCTCTAATTCTTTCCACCCTCGGGTCTTCTGTTTCCTCACCCTGATTATTTCCTGTCATAGGATTGTTTCCCCACGTCTTTCAGCTTCTGAAACGGTATCAATTTCGAGTTACCACTTTTCCCAGTGAAGAATCTCCTCCAATTCCTTTCTAGGTCTCTCTTTGGGCATTTTAGCTGGGTATCCAATTGGGGTCATCGCCACTATGCGCCACTGCTCGGGAACCTTCAATGCCTCGCGCACCTTGTCTTCGTCGAAGAGCCCGATGAAAACCGTGCCCAATCCCAAGTCGGCAGCTTCCAGCATGATATGGTCCATGAGAATTCCCGCGTCTGCCATGTAGTATTCTTTGCCATTTTGAATGCCTGACGCGTTTGGATCCATGCAAACGACCAGAAGAACCGGCGCCTCGGTTACGGCTTTCTGGGCGGGATTTCCCTCCAGGACGCTGGAGACCAAATTTCTAGCCTCAGGGGTTTTCAAAACCATAACCTGCCAGCCTTGCTTGTTTGCCCAGGAGGGCGCATAGCGTATCGTCTCGAGTATCTGCTCGAGCGCTTCATCGGGCACTGGCTTGTCTTCGTACCTTCTTATGCTTCTTCGTTTCCTTATCGCTTCGATTGGCAATTTCATCACCCCCCAAGGTGAAAGTGAACGAAACCCTGACCCCAAAGTGTCATTTTATCAGACACCTGAGTTTGAGTGCGAAGTTCGGTAAGCTGAAGGGAAATGTATGGTAGAATTTCTGTGTTCGATTATAAATTTTGGTTCGAGTGGAACATGGATGGCGACAAAACTCACAAATTGAAGCGATGCAGGGAATGCGGTTCTCCCCGCAAGGTATCCCAGCTTCTTAATTGGAACGACAATGGCACAATTACCCAATCCCTTAATCGAAACTTCAGGGTTGTAATTCTTCATTCCGACTTTCTGGACGGTCTTTTCGAAAGTGTTGAAAAGCGCCTTGGAGTTTCAATCGGGCACATCGCTTTCGAAGCCCAGCGTAATGCGAGCAAAACCGTTTTTGGCGCGGTGAAGCAAAAGCTCGGACCCCTTGCCGACATCTTGACTCGTTCGACTAAGTTCAAGCGCGCCGCGGTGGAACAGTTCAACGATACTGCAAGAATTACCGGCCAGTGTTTGAGCGAGACAATCGAATACATACCTGGAGAGAGAGGCGTAGCCAGAATAAGAAATCCTTTCAATCTCGACCTTATGGCGGCGAATGTGGTTGGGGCTTTCGAGCTTCTCGAGTCGAAGCCATTTGAGCACGAGGTAGAGAAGGTTGGCGACGATACCTACATCTTGAAGGTTGCGAGCGCTTCAGAAAAGCCAGAGATATCAGAGAGGATGGAGTTGCGCCCCTCTAAGCTCTTCCCTGGCGGGAAACCGCAAGAGCGGTGCCCAAGATGCCATGTTCCCACCGATCTTTCTTGCTTCAGTTGGTTTGAAGAACAGGGAATTATAGTGGATGAGCGGAGGGGAATCAGGGTGGTTTTTCTCGATGGCTATGTGCCCTCCGCGGTGTTCAGGGAGATAGCGACGGAACTCGGTGAGGATTTTTACGACCTCGTTGTCGAGGCGGAGAGGGATTGGACCACTCGCAACGCTGGAAAGATTCTCGGCGCGGGGAGCGAGCTTTCGGGAGATAGGGTTAAGAAGGCTTTCGAGCGTTATCTGGAGATGCTTCGCCTGTACGGGCAAGGAAACCCCGCGTTTCTCGAAGTTGATGCCGACGCCTTGAGTGTCATAATTGAAAACCCTTATGAGGTTCATCTGCTCGCCGGGATGTTCTCAGGGCTATATGAAGCTATAGTCGGTGAGCGGGCTCGAGTTACCTGGGACCTTCCAAGAGAACAAGTTGCCAGGTATAGAGTGAAACCAGCTTGAGAAGAGCCAGCGGTCTCGGCTGAAATCGAAATTCAACTACGCGTGAAGAGGGTGCCAAAGTTTTCTGCTGTAAAGAAGCCAATTAAACATAGAAAAGTAGCTTTGCCCAGTGTATAATTTGCGCCCCGAGGTGATGAATGTTTTTGTGCTCCTGGTTTTTGTCTCGAGATTCGAGGGAAACCCGAGAAATTTTTAGTGCATGGAGGAAAGACAGTTGCATGAAATGACGCGCAAGCAGAAAGACAAAACTGTTGTTTGGCAGATAGCGCCAGCGGGCTGCCTCAAGGCTAGGTTGAGGCACCGAGAAACAGCGTTTTGCCTAGGAGGCGGCGCACTAAAAGTAGTCATATTTACGTTGTTCCTTTTACTTTTGAGCCTTTCTTCCTTTTCCGCCCTAGCTCCCGCTTCTTCCAACGGCGCCCGGGATTTGGTTGTTGGCTCCCCGGATTCGAGCCTGGGTGGGGTCTTTAGGCTCTCATGGAAGATTGACAACCCTTTGAAGGTTGCCGCATACCGGGTTTACCGCTCCGAAGGAAAAGCCTCTAGGCTCATGTTAGTGCACGAGGAAGAGGTAAACATGGAGTGGGGAAATACCATGGATTACTTCGACACTGGCCTCGAGGATGGCGTTACCTATTTCTACCAGGTAGCTGTTGTGGGGAAAGATGGGCGAGAGATTGGAAGGACGAATATCGCGAAGGCGAAGCTTTCGAAGGCGCCCAAGAGCGGAGGTCTCCCTGGAAAACGTATCATCATTTCAGTTTATGACCAGAGAATATATTTTCTTGAGAACGAGCAGTTCGTTAAATCACATCTTTGTTCTACTGGAGTCGATTCACACCCCACACCCATGGGAGTTTTCAAGGTTCTTTATCATAGCCAATGTGTAATTTCAGAAAAATATGGAGGCCTTTACTGTTATTGGTGGATGGGCTTCGCTCCCGATACTGGGATGCATGCCCTTCCATATAACCCCAAGACCAAGAAATATACAGGTGGAGACAAACTTGGCAGGAAGGCATCTCACGGCTGCGTGAGGCAAGCGGTAGCCGATGCAGAATGGGCATACAGATGGGTGCCTGACGGAACCAGAATTGACATAATTGGATATCATTATGACCCCCCTCCTGTTACACCTCCACCCCCTCCTATTCCCCCGATAACGGGGGGGCATACTAGCCCTGGGATGAGCGAGGCTCAAAACGAATGGTATTTTGCCGAGGGCTGCACCAGTGGCGGATTCGACACCTACATCTTGATGTCCAACCCGACGGATGTAGGGGCATCGGTTAAGGCTGAGTATATGAAACCGGATGGCTCTACCGTAATAGGGAACTATATCGTGCCAGCTTTCTCCCGTTTTACAATCCATGCTAACAGTGTTGCTGGTCTCGAGTCAGCTGAATTTTCTACGCGACTAACCTCCGATAGACCCATTGCCGCCGATAGGTCTATGTATTTTGATTACCAGGGAAAGCTTGGCGGGACCAGCTCTTCGGGCGTTTCGGCTCCTTCGAAAACTTGGTATTTTGCGGAGGGATTTACCGGAGGCTCTTTTGACGAGTTCATTCTCGTTCAAAATCCTGGAGAGGAGGCAGGTACTCTCCAGGCTAAATACATGCCTCCAGACGGAGAAACCTTGTCTATTGACTATCCAATCGGTCCTCACTCCAGGCTTTCGGTTCACGTGGACGACATCCCTGAACTTGCAAACAGTGAAGTGTCCGTGATGCTAAACTGCGACGTAGAAGTCGTAGCAGAGAGGGCGCAGTATTTCGATTATTACGGAAGGGCTGGAGGAGAAGCATCTGCTGGGGCTATGAATCCTTCGAAGGAATGGTATCTGGCTGAAGGTTACACGGGTTTCGATGAATATGTGCTCATTCAGAATCCAGGAGAAGAAAGCGGAGAAGCAAAGGTAACATTCATGTGCCCCGATGGAAGGAATGTCAACAAGACTTATCAGCTAGAGCCGCATTCGAGGTTTACCATAAGGCTTGGTCTCATCTCCGAACTTGGAGTTACCGATGTTTCGACTCTCGTGGAAAGCGATGTGGATGTTGTCGTTGAGAGGTCTCAGTATTTCGATTATTTCGGGAGGCAAGGTGGCGCGGACGGCATGGGTGTGTCCAAGCTCTCAAATTACTGGTATTTCGCGGAGGGATACACCGGTGGCGGCTATGACACATACATTCTTGCCATGAACCCCGGCGACGAGGGAACCAACATCAATGTCAACTTCCTTCTTCCAGGTGGGGGAATAATTCCCTTTACCTACCCCGTAGGTCCAAAGAGCCGCTATACCATACATGTTGACGCGATACCTACCCTTGCGAACAACGAATTCTCCACCACTGTCTCTTGCGATAAGCCAATCGTGTGCGAGAGGGCGATGTATTTTTCGATTCCAAGGCAATAGCTCTGGTACTCCCTGCCGAGATGAAAGCTTGGAAATAATGGTGGGATATCTATGGGACGACGCATCACGAGCAAAGGAAGGTTTTTTCTCTGCCCCACTCCGATTGGAAATCTCAGAGACGTAACCCTTCGCGTTCTTGACACCCTAAAAGAGGTTGACGTGGTCGCGGCGGAAAACATGAGGAGAGCGAGATTCCTCCTTGAGAAATACGATATCCAGAAACCGGTTATGAGTTATCGAGAAGAGAACCGTGTTTCCGCCTCGAAAAAGATAATCGAACTCATCGAAAACGGGTCGGATGTGGCTTTGGTGTCCGACGCGGGTACGCCTGGTATTTCTGATCCAGGCTATCATCTAGTTCTCGAGTGCATAGAAAACGGCATAGATGTCGTTTCACTTCCAGGTCCAAATGCCGTGATTTGCGCTCTTACTTCATCGGGGCTTCCAACTAGAAGGTTCGCCTTCGAGGGTTTTCCTCCCCGTAGAGAGGGGGAGAGGAGGAGGTGGCTTCAAAAAATTTCCCATGAGGAGAGAACCCTTGTCTTCTACGAAAGCCCCAGGAGGCTCGAGCGCACCCTTGTCGAGATGGCAGAGATGTTCGGTTCGAGAAAAATCGCGGTGGGAAGAGAACTGACCAAGATTCACGAAGAGGTGATAAGAGGGGAAATAACTGAGGTTTTGCAAAAGATTGAAGAATCACCCCCAAGGGGAGAAATCGTCATCGTGGTTGAGGGGGCAAAGCCCCGAAGTGGTGTTTCGATGGAAGAAGCGGTAAAGGAAGTTAAGCTCTTGCGCTCTCAAGGGGTTTCTCTTAAGGAAGCGGTTTCGGTGGTTTCTGAGAAGAACCCAGGGCTTTCCCGCAATGAACTTTATAACCTCGCTATCAAGGATAAAGACTAGTTTTTGCTTGCCTTTACAACTCTGTGCCCCCGACAGTGAGTTCGGCGATGCGGAAGGTCGGACAACCGGTTGTAACGGGAGCCTCTTGCCCATCCTTGCCACAGGTTCCATCCTCGAAAGAGAGGTCGTTCGCGACCAGGTCGATAGTTTGCAGAGTTTTCGGACCATTTCCAATCAGGATAGCTCCTCTCACCGGCTGACCTATCTTGCCGTTCTCAATTAGATAACCCTCCGAGACGCCGAATACGTAATCCCCTGTAACGGGGTCAACCTGCCCTCCTCCCATCTTTTTCGCGTATAGCCCCTTTGGTGTTGAGGAGATTATCTCCTGTGGAAAAATCTCGCTTGGCATGAGATAGGTGTTGCTCATCCTGGGGATGGGAGGGTAGCGGAATGACTGTCTGCGCCCGTTCCCCGTGCTCTGTCGGGAGTCTTTCATCGCTTCGTGCTTTGCGTATAGAAAATTCTTTAGAATTCCGTTCTCGATTAGGAGCGTCCCGCGGGGTTTTGTTCCCTCATCATCCAACGCGTAAGAGCCCCAGAGATTTTCCTTGGTGGGGTCGTCCATGACGCCCACCGCCTCGCCGGCTATTTTGGTTCCTATTTTTCCTTCATAAACCGAGGCATGGCGCTGCACGTGGTCGGCTTCCAGTCCATGGCCGCAGGCTTCGTGAATCATGACCCCGCCAGCCCCAGAGTTAACGACTACTGACATGCGTCCAGTAGGAGCCGGACGAGCTTCGAGCATGAGGAGCGCTCTTTTTGCCGCTGTGGTTGAAAGTTCAAGTGGGTCGAAATTCTCATAAAAGCTTTCGATTTCGAGCCGTCCAGTCGCTTCTCTTCCAACCTGGAAAATCTTACCGTCTGTTGCCAGCGCCTCTACTGCCAGGCGGCTTCTCACGCCCGCGTTCGAGCATGTTTCGCCTTGGCTATCAACATAGAGCCATTCCTCGACTTGGCTGACGTGAACGGCGGAGAATTGCACGATGGCGTTGCTTAGGCTCCTTGCGGCTTTATCGCAGGACTCAAGCTTTTCTACTATGTTTTTGAAGTGGGGAAGCTTTCTCTTACTGTGCCTGGCGGAATTGTTGGCGACTGGCGCGCAAGGTTGAGGTGGAGTTTCGAGAACAACCCTCTCCTTGGAATAAAGCAGAGCCCTGGAGGTGGTGAGTGCCGCAAGCTCGAGGTGTTCCTCATCCACTATGTCAGTATGTGTATATGCCACGAGGTTCCCGGCTATTGTCCTTATCCCTGCCCCGAAGTCCAATCCGGTGTCTACGTCATCGACTTTCCCATCCTCGAACCTGACTTCCACGGTTTCTCGCCGCTGGATGAACAAGTCGGAGTATTCCCCCTTACCAAGGGCTTTTTTAGTGATTCCTCTAGCAAGTCCGATGTCAATCATTTTCTCTATAGGCATTTCCGAGCCCGCTGGTCGGAGCAACATTGCATACCATTCTTTAAGAGCCTCTTTTTGGAAAAGGAGCTTGTTAGCTGATGCCCTCCGACTCGAAGAATTCAGAGAAACGGTGGTTTTGCGCGGAATCACTTCCGCTTGTTATTGTCTGAACTCTTTTCTTTGCTGGAATCGGTAAGGCGCCTTATACTCGCGATGGATTGCCCCAACCTTTTCGCGATTTTTGGAATCAAAGAGGGAGCGAAGAGCGCGAGGATTAAAGCGATTATCAGGGAAAGCTCGATTGGTCCTAGCCCAAAGATTGCAAAGGGAAACACATTTTCCTCCTTCTCATGGTGAAATTTCTATCACAAGTCGCCGAGCCTTACAATTCTTTAGGCTGTGAGCTACATCCGTTCCCCGCCACCTTCTTTTTCTTTTTACGCGTTCCCTTCAACTTGAACGCCCAGTAGAAATGGTAAGCAATGCCGCCTGTCCAGAGGAAGATTGGAATCAAGATGTATGGAAAGGCGGCAGGGAAGATTATCTCCATTATCCCCAGGTAAGAACACCCAGCTACATAAGCCGTCAGATGGATGAAGAAGTTGAATTTGAGAAGAGCTTCCTTTGCCAGGCGCTCTTTTTTTGTTTCTTCGTCTTGTACCTCGTTTTTTTTCGAATCTGGCTTGTCCAATTTTTTCCCTTTTGCACTGAAGGGGTTTGCGAAATTCGACTTTCTCTTATTTAGGAATTCTTGCAGGTTTTAATTGTATAGGCTATTTTATCGATGCGAGCGCTTTAAGTTTTAGCTCGAATGGGTATGTTTTGGTCGAGTATCATGGCGAGATGCCGCAGATAACATAGGTTTTGGATAGGAGGAATCATGGTTGTTGTTACAGGAGCTACTGGTCATATTGGAAATGTGCTGGTCAGGGAATTACTTGCCGATGGCAAGAAGGTAAAGGCTATCGTGGCTCCAGGTGATGATCTCGAATCCATCGAGGGCTTGGATGTCGAGCTTGTCTATGCAGACATAAGAGACGCGGATTCTCTCGCGTCCGCGTTTGATGGAGCGGAATACGTCTATCACCTGGCAGGCATCATCTCTATTGGCTCTTCTAAGAGCAAGCTTTTGTGGGATGTCAATGTCGAAGGTACGAAAAACGTGATTGATGCATGTCTGCGAGCTGGGGTAAAACGTCTGCTATACGTGAGTTCCATTCATGCTTTTACAGAGCCCCCGCATGGCACTCCGATTATCGAAACCAAAAAATTCGATCCCTCTAGTGTTGTAGGGCAATATGCTAAATCCAAAGCGGCTGCTACCAATGCGGTATTAGAGGCTATAGAGAAGAGGGGATTGGATGCGGCGATTGTGCACCCCACTGGCGTGATTGGGCCGTATGACTATAAGTTATCTAACATGGGGCAGATGATTGTCGATTATATCAACGGCCATCTGTATGCCTATATAGATGGAGCATATGATTTCGCGGATGTCAGGGATGTGGCTCGGGGCATTATTCTTGCCAGCGAGAAGGGGCAAACCGGCGAAAATTACATCTTGTCTGGCGAACAGATTACCGTTAGACAAATACTCGAGACCCTGGAGGATGAAACGAAAATACCCATCCCTAGAATAAAGCTCCCTTTGTGGGTGGCAAGGGCGACCGCGCCTCTGGCGGAATTTTATTACCGTCTCAAGAAGCAGCCTCCTCTATTCACTTCTTATTCCATTAGCACCCTCGTTAGCAACTCGCTGACCACGTACCAAAAGGCTACGCGGGAATTGGGTTATACAGCCAGACCGGTACGGGATTCTATTCGCGACGCGGCTCATTGGTTTAGGGCTAACCTTCCTGGCGTGCTTAAACTCACAAATGGAGACTTTGCATAACAGGGAAGTTTTGGAATAAAGGCAGATAGGGGAATATCTCTTCGCGCGTTGCGGGGTTTAGGCGGAGAGTTCTGTGTATTCCCTCTTTATCTTCTGTTTTATTCTACAAAGCGCGTTATCGACGACTTTCGTCTCGCAGCCTATATTTTCGGCGATTTCTTGGTAGCTTTTCCCGTCCAGGTACTCCATGAAGACGCTCCACTCTAACTCACTTAGCTTTTCCTGGAGAATTTCGATTACTTTTTCCAGTTCCTCCTCAGAGATGTAAACATCGAGTGGGTCATCGGATTTCTCCGCGGAATTTATGTGGGCTGCGAGACCGTTCAGGAGGTTTTCATCGGGAGATTGTGTATCCAGGGACTGATATCCGCTTAAGGGATTATGCTTCCTGCGGTTATAAGTTTTGACGGCTGTAATTATCTGCCTGGTGATGCAAAGAATCGCAAATGAGCGAAATGAGCAGGGTTCACTTTCCTTGAAGTCGCGAATTGCCTTGAATAAGCCAATCATGCCCTCCTGGATGATGTCCTCGTGTTCTGCCCCGTTCAGGAAGTATGAACGAGCTTTCACGTAAACGAGGTAGCGATATTTGTCAATCAGCATGCCCTCCGCGACTTTGTCGCCAGCTTTAGCGAAACTGACCAGTTCTTTGTCGGGGAGGTCTTTGTATTTCTTTAAGGAAGGGCTAGCTTTTTTGCTTGTTTCCACGCCGTCTCCTGCTCATTACATTTACTTTTGTAAAGTATAGTTACTATACATAAGTTCTGTTGCGAATGTCAAATAAAATTTACTTTTTTTACTATTTTTACTTTCCGTTGAAATTGTGGAAAAAATCGGCATTTTTTAATTAGAGTTTAGTTTGTGATTAACACACCAGGAGAGAGGCGGGCTTTTCTGCCCGCCTCTTCTCATCTTTTTGGATTGCTGGTTGTAGCCTACTCCATGATAATGGCTTCTACCGGGCATTCTTCGGAGCAATCTCCGCATCCTGTGCAGCTATCGGGGTTTGCGACTATTGCCACGTCATCTTCCATGTCCAGCACCCCATTTTCACATACGTCGATGCAGATAGCGCATCCGGTGCATTCTTCGGCATCTATGGTTGGTCTCTTGTCGCTGGGCTCGCCCACTTTTCACCTCCTTGTTGTTTTTGTCAGCATTCGGACTTCTCAAGCCCGAATTATAGTATCAGTGTTAAGCAACTCATAAGTTAAAAGCACTCGGGAATATATTACAGAAAGAAAAGTCAAGTGCAACATGTAAAGGAATAATTAAACGCGCGAGTCTAAATAGGTACTGCGTGGGCATTTATGGATTTCGAGAGGAAATGGAATGGCGTGTTTAGGGGTGGTAGCACCGACAAAAATTAAATAAAAAAGTTGATAATATTATTGTTAAGTTTCTTGACAACCATGCACTAAGGTATTAAAATTTTACCGATGGATTTGAAAAGCAATTATATAGAAAGACTAAGGAGTGACTCAACATGGCTAAAGTGATTGGGATTGACTTTGGAACCACAAACTCTTGCATGGCAGTAACGGAAGGGGGAGAGCCCACGATAATTCCAAACGTCGAGGGCGGAAGGACCACCCCATCTGTTGTTGCCTTTACCAAGGCAGGGGAGCGACTGGTTGGCCAGGTAGCGAAGAGGCAGGCAATTACCAACCCGGAGAGGACTATTGCGTCGATAAAGCGGAAAATGGGAACCAATGAAAGAATCAAGATAGACGATAAGGAATACACTCCCCAGGAAATTTCC
>JAQURN010000023.1 GCA_028715585.1 Actinomycetota bacterium
GAATACCCTTTGTTCCCTTTCTTGGGGCAGGCTCTGTTTTGGCGATGATATGGGGGGAAAAGGTGGTTGAGTTCTACTTGAAACTATTGAGCTGATGTTTATAGCCTTGCTTAGACGCTCGATGGAGGGGTTTACTTAAAACCCCGCAAAAAAATTCTTGAAAATTTACTCATCTCTTGAAAAATATGTAACAAATTGGGATAATTTGCTAAAGTTTGTTGAAATTGTTGACGAAGAAAAGTATTGACAACAAGAAAGGAAATGGTTGATAATTTTAACCTAACGTTGATATAGACCATAATTGTCTCTATAAGTTAGTTAAGTTTAGGTTGATTTTTGGCTTTTGGAAAGGGCGGGTGCCGCTTGGGCGATAAGTTGCTTACAGTTAATGAGGTCGCAAAGATGCTCCGCGTTTCTAACATGACGGTTTACCGGCTTGTCAGAAACAAGCAGATTCATGCTGTCAAGGTGGGGAAGAATTACCGTATAAAACAGTCGGACGTGGATAAATACCTGGGGAGAGATTCTGGATAGTTTTTCTTTGAAGGAGGAAGAGGTTTGCCAAAGGGTGGAGTGACAATAGGACTTGATATTAGCTCCGACTCCATAAAGGTCGCGGCGGTGAACATCACAAGAGCCGCGCCCGTTCTTGTGAACCTGGGCATGGTTCTTTTGCCCGAGGGCGTCATAAAGGAGGGTGAAGTTGAAGACCCTGCTGCTCTCTCCGGGCTCTTGCGTGACCTCATGAAGCAGACGGGGATTAGAAAGAAGAGGGTGACGCTTGGGATAGCGAACCAGAAAGTCATAGTTCGACCGATGGACCTTCCCTACATGCCAGACGAGGAGCTGGAGAGCGCGGTGAGATACCAGGTACAGGAGTTCATCCCTATCCCCATAGATGAAGCGGTTGTAGATTTCGAGGTCGTCGATGAGTACATGACCGGCGAGGAAGAGAGGATGCAGACTATCCTCTTGGCCGCGGCTCACAGGGATATGATACAGGCATTCTTAGATGCCCTCTCGGGTGCGGGGCTTGTGCCTGACGCTATAGAGGTGAAGGCGTTTGCCATGGCACGCTCCCTCATCAAACGCGAGTTGACATTCTTGGAGGAAGCGGAAGCTCCTGAGCAGGCACAAACCGCGTGCCTTATAAACATCGGAGCTGGCATAACCAATATCTGTGTGATCAAGGAGGGGACTCCCCGTTTCGTAAGGATGCTCATAAGGGGTGGAGAATATTTCACCGAGGTTCTCACGGATGCTTTGAATATCTCTCCTGTTGAGGCAGAGGATATAAAGAGGGGCCGCAGCACCGATGAGCAGGCTAACGCTTTTCTCGAGCGAGAGGTGCGAGGTTTCGTTGGGGAGATAGGAAGGTCGCTTGAGTATTATGTCTCCCAGACGCAGGAGAGAGACCTTGGGAGGATAATCCTTTCCGGCAGTGGCTCAAAAATTGTGAATCTTCCTGTGGAGCTGAACAAGAGCTTGGATTTGCCCGTAGAGATTGGCCATCCTCTTCAAAACGTGCAGCTTGGAAGGCTTCCTTATACTCCTGAAGAGCTTGCGGAACTGGAAGCTTCACTTGCCGTTTGCGTTGGGTTGGCGCTGAGAGAATTGGAGGAATAGATTGACGAGAATAAACCTGCTTCCTCCCGAAAAAATCAAGGAAAGGAAAGCTGTATCCGAAAGGGCTTACATGATACTTGCCATTGCCTTGCCCGTGATTGTACTAGCCATAGTGGTAATAATGTTTATTTCCGCTAGTTCCGAGGTTTCCAAGAAAGAAGAGGCTCTCCAGACCGCCAAGGATGAACTTTCCGAGTGGCAAAGCAAGAACCAGGAGCTTGCGCAATACAAACAAAGGCAGGAGGCAATAGCGAAGCAGGAAAAGCGGGTGATTTCGGTTCTCGAGGGAAGGATTTATTGGGCACGCATACTCAATAACATCGCCATAATGTGCCCGAGTGATATATGGCTCACATCCCTCTCGGCGAGCTCGGAGGAAGGTGGAAGTGGAAGGGTAACCTTCAGCGGCTATGCCCTCCAGACACCTGGCAAGACTTATGCTACCTCCGGAACTTATCCTCATTATCCGGATTACCTTCCGATTGCCGCGTGGATTGAGAGGATGTCCCAGATTGCCGAGTTCGAGTCAATATGGGTTTCAAGTGCCACCCCAGAGTTTGAGGGCACTACTACTAGCACCGCTAATCCAGCGTTCCCGACTGGAGTGGTTACCGGTCCGCTGTGGTATGAAGACCCAGTAAGAGTTGGAAGCGTCTCGGGGATAGAGATGCAGGAAGGCGGGCAGTATATCGGTTTTCTGGGCGACTGGGTCATCAAATTCGACTCCGAAGCGAAACTTAATAAGGAGACCGCTGTCATAGGAGGAACTTCGGCGGGAAGCACCGAGCCGGCTACTCCCACCTCGACTACTGGAGGTGCGAAGTGAGGCGTTCGTTGATTATATCGCTCATAGGGGTGCTTGCGGCGGTAGTAATAGGCGCACTTGGATACTTTCTTCTGATAGGTCCTAAGAATGCCCAGATAAACGAGAAGCAGAAACAAATCGAGGAGACCGAGAACAAGATTGAGCAGGAGAAAAACACCTACAAGACCCTCCTAGAGATAAAGAATAGATCTGCCGAGTATGAGGCGAGGCTTGCCGCCCTTCAGGCTATGATACCCGAGGAAGCCGGTCTTCCCTCGCTCATAAGGAACATCCAACAGGCTGCCGATGCCGGCAGTGGGGCGGGGCTTCCCTGGCTTTCCTTCAGCCCTGGAGAAATTCAGGCTGGCGGAGAGGCTGGCGGAGGAGGGGAAATATCTTCCTATACCTTCTCTATTTCGGTAGCCGGCTTCTACGACGAGGTGGTTGATTTTACCTATCGCCTGGAGAGCATGCAGAGGGCGGTGGTCGTAAATACGATTGACATGTCTCCAACCACAGACGTTCTCCAGATGAGCTACAGCCCGAATCTTGGGATTGTGGAAGCCAAGATTGAAGCCAAGACATTTACCATGGCAAAACCTGCCGCTGAAGCCACCGAGACGCCCGCGACACCGGCACCTGCCCCCAAGGAAGGTGAATAGAAATGTCCCGCGAAATAAAGAAACTCACGCCGAAAAAACCCAAAGATTTGGAAGGCAAAGACCGCAAGAAGAAGTTCATTCTTGTTGGAGCCGCGGCAGCGGTGCTCTGTGCCGTTCTGGTCGTCATCGCCCTTGTTGGTGGTGGACCCGCGAAGATGTCCGCCCAGGAGGCGACGACGCCCCAGCCCCAGGCGCAATCTGAAAAAACGCTCGAGGACGTGATAGTCCCACCACTCTCGGTTTACAGAAAGCGCAGCCCATTCCAGCCTTTAAGGAACGAGAAATCGACAATCGAGGTGGCGCCAGCGGCTGCCACCACACCCCCCGCGGGCGGGGGGGCGGTCGTGGCTCCCTCCGAGCTTACAGGTGGAGGACCCGAGGTCATCTCCAAGGTGGTCGCCTTGGAGGACATCTATGAGGAAGGCGGCAGCCTGTTTGCCCGCGTCCGAGTTGGAGACCAGGTATTCGAGAAGGTTTCCGCCGGGCAGGTATTTGGGGATTTCTACAAGGTCCTTGCTCTTCAAAGCCAGAGCGCTACGATTCTCTACGGGGACGAGCAGTTTTCCTTCTTCGAGGGCCAATCGATTTACTGGTGATTTGCTGGTAGAACCCGTGCCCCCAACCTTTTTCGAAAGCTTTCCCCTTGAAGCGGCGAAATTATCCTTCGTGAGTTATACTTCACTGAAGACATTTCCTGGTAATTATCTCTCGAGAGTGAACGTAAGAAACGGAGGGCGTTTATGGAGGGAACACTCCACTTGCTTACCGCGGGAGAGTCGCATGGAAAGGCGTTGTGCGCGATTCTCGATGGTCTCCCCGCTGGCATTCCGATTTCAGAGCGTGACATAGACCGAGATCTGGCTAGGAGACAGCTGGGCTTCGGGCGTGGAGCGAGGATGGATATCGAGCGCGACCACGCGGAGATACTTTCAGGAGTGCGGTGGGGGAAGACCATTGGGGCGCCCACCTCCCTTCTGATAAGAAATAAAGATTATCCAAACTGGGAACACATGATGGCGGTGGAGCCTAGAGGAGAGGGTACACTCCCCCCAGAGACCAAACCAAGACCTGGGCACGGCGACCTCGCGGGGTGCCTCAAATATCAGACACTAGACGCGAGAGATGTGCTCGAACGCGCAAGCGCCAGGGAGACCGCGGCGCGAACGGCGGCTGGAGCCCTGGCTCGCGCTCTCCTCAAAGAAGTTGGGGTGGAAGTGGTGAGTAGAGTCCTCCAGATTGGAGGCGTAAGCATCGCTGGTTCTCAAAAGGAGCGTCTCAGCATAGAGTCCTTTGTGGGCGCGGATGATGACCCAGTGAGGTGCACCGACGGGGAGGTGTCCGCTCTCATGATTGAGGAGATAAAAAAGGCGGATGAGGATGGGGACAGCCTTGGAGGGGTCTTCCAGGTCGCGGCTTTTGGAGTGCCCCCTGGCTTGGGCTCATTTTCCGAGTTTTCAAAAAGGCTCGACGCGAGACTCTTCTGCGCTCTTTCCTCCATCCCTTCAGTAAAGGGGGTGGAGGTGGGGGAGGGCTTCGGGCTTGCTTACCTTCGTGGTTCTTCCGCCCACGATGAGATATTCTATTCGAAGGAAATAGGAGTCTTCAGGAAGACAAACCGTGCTGGGGGGCTTGAGGCTGGCTTGACGAATGGCGAGCCAATCGTCTTGAACGCGGCTATGAAGCCTATTCCCACCCTCAAAAAACCCCTTGCTACCGTTGACATCGAAAGATGCGAGCCTGCCCTGGCTATGAAGGAAAGAGCTGACGTGTGCGTGGTTCCAGCCGCCGGCGTGATAGGTGAGGCTATGGTTTGCCTGGTTCTGGCGGAAGCCTTCATCGAGAAGTTCGGGGGGGACAGCCTTGGGGAGCTCGAAAAAAACATGGGCTCATATCTCAAAGAAATAGCTAGGCTGTGGGTTCCAAAGCGCGGGTTGGACTGATGCAGAGGGGTAAGGAAAACATAGTTCTTTCTGGTTTCATGGGCTCGGGGAAGACAAGTGTGGGCAACGAGCTTTCCCACCTCACCGGCATGCCATTTCTGGATACGGACGCCCTCATCGAGGAGGAAGCGGGCGAGAGGGTTCATCAGATATTCTCAAAGGGGGAGGAGGAATTTAGAGCCCTGGAAAGGGAGAAGATAGAGGAAGTTTGTCGGGAAAGAGGGGTGGTGGTTGCCGTCGGTGGGGGGGCAGTCTTAGAGCCCCTAAACGTGAGAAGGTTGAAAGAAGGTGGAATCATCTACTATCTTGAAGTCTCCGCCGAGGAAGCAATAAAAAGAGTGCCCGCGGACGGCACGAGGCCTCTCTTCGACCCCGCAAAGGCAGAAGAGCTACTAAAGGAGCGCAAGCCGGCTTACGCTCGAGCCGCCGATGTAATTGTAAAGACGGATGGGCGCACTCCACTTGAGGTCGCCTTGGAGGTTCTTGGCGACTGGAAGAGGAGAAAAGAGGGGAGCAGGGTTTAGATGAAGCTCTTTTCGGAATTGAGAGTGAATCTTGGCGAGAGAAGTTACCCTATCTTCGTTGGCTCATCCCTTTTGCGAGAGCTTTCCGATTTGGTTGCTGAGCGTGGGTTTCGGGGGTGGAAGAAAGCGGTGGTGGTAACCGACTTGAATGTGGGGGCTCTCTATCTGGAAACGCTCCTTTCTGAACTTGAAAAAATGGGCATTCAAGCTTTTCCTTTCCAAATACCTCCAGGGGAGAAATCCAAGTCTCTCCAGATGGCATACGAGCTTCTGAAATTTCTAGCCAACTCCTCTCTTTCAAGGCGCGACCTGGTGGTAGCCCTTGGAGGGGGGGTGGTAGGAGACCTCGCCGGCTTTGCATCCTGTGTATTCAAGAGGGGAACGGATTTTTTGGTGCTTCCCACTTCTCTTGTGGCGCAGGTTGACTCTTCTATAGGTGGGAAGACAGGAGTGAACCTTCCGGAGGGGAAAAATCTGGTGGGAGCTTTCTACCAGCCCGTTGCTGTGGTCTCGGATGTTGACGTGCTTGAGACACTTCCTCAAAGAGAGTATCTTTCATCTCTCGCTGAGGTTGCTAAATACAGCTTTCTAAAGCCCAATTCCTGGAAAACCTCTCTTGCTGAACTTTCGCGGGAGCTTCTTGAAAGGCAAAAGGAAGCCCTTTTGAGCGTTGTCGCGACTTCCGCTGGGATAAAGGCTCACATTGTCTCGGAGGACGAGTGGGACATAAAGGGAAAGAGGGCGATTCTAAACTACGGGCACACCCTTGGCCATGCCTTGGAGGCGGCTACCGAGTACGGCACATATTTGCACGGAGAGGCTGTGTCGGTTGGTATGCTTTACGCGGCGTGTATCTCTGAGGAGCTTATGCTTTCAGAGGGTCTCTCCGCTAGGCATCAAAGGCTCCTTTCCTCGCTTTCGCTTCCTTTAAAACCCCTGGTTGCTCCTCCATTTGACCGCCTCTTTACCCATATGCTTCAAGACAAAAAGGCGGCAGGGGAGATTTCGATGGTTCTTCTTGAGAGTGAAGGGAAGCCTCTCATCAAAAGCGGAATTGAAAGGGAGCTACTCGAGGAGTGTTACGCAAGCTTTTGCGGGGGGGAATCAACCTGATGAAGATACTAGTGCTAAATGGTCCAAATTTGAATCTCCTTGGCGAGAGGGATACCCTTCATTACGGCTCCAAGACTCTTGCTCAGGTCGAGGAGGAGGTAGCCGATGTCGCCGGGCGTCTGGGGGTAGAGGTGGAGTTTTATCAGTCCAACCATGAAGGGGACCTCATAGACGAAATTCACAAAAAGAGGAAGGAGGTATCTGGGATAATCATAAATCCTGGTGCCCTCACTCATTACAGCTACGCTTTGAGAGACGCGCTGGAGGTGGTGCGGCGCCCTGTGGTGGAAGTCCATATCTCCGACATAGAGAAGCGAGAGGAGTGGAGGAGGGTTTCGGTGATAAGGGACGTGGTTGTAAGAGCGATAGTGGGTCACGGGACCGCGGGTTACACCGAAGCCCTAAAGGAGCTCACCGCCTATATTTCGAGCATCGAAGAGGATTCCTGAAGCGGAATAAGGGAAAGGAAAAGTCATGGAAATAGACACAACACGTCTCAAATGGGAAGACTGGGTGGCTTTGGCTTCCTCCCTCGTGCTCCTCGGGGGTTCTTTTCTTCCCTGGTATTCCGTGGGCGACGTGGGGCAGGTAAGTGGATGGGACGCGACGAAGCTTTCGATTTTTCTTATGGTTTCAGGGGTCGTGGGAGCACTGGTGTTTTTAGGCACGGCACTGGGGATTGACTTTTCCGAGGAATACGCCATAGCACTTGTTACCTGTGGGGTAGCCTCAGTTGCTGTTGTTGTCGTGAGGATTTTCGTGAGACAAACTGGCATTTACCCGATTTATGGAATCTATATAAGCCTTACCGCGGCGATTGCCTTTTTAGCTTCAGGAGTGGGAAAACTCAAGCGCGCCGGCTTGATCCTCCTGGGAGCTCACTAGAGCTAGAGAAAATCGGCGAGCCGTATATATTTCTTGCGGATGGAAAGGGTAATTTTCTTCTCTCCGGGGGGCAGGTTCTCGATTGAGGGTTCTACCTCCACATCGAAACCTAGTGGAGCTCCTATTTCGCTGTGTGTTTCCAGCATCCCAAGCCTCATTATCTCCACCTTGTCCCCTTCAACTTCTGCCATTATGCGGCTTACCGAAAGCTCGGGACCTCTTTTCTCAATTTTTACCTTCGCCTTTCCATTCTCATCGACTACAAGATTAGCGGAGGATTTCTGCCCGCATATAATAGCCTCTCCGCAAGCATCAAAGAGACGAATCATCTTCCCTCTCACATTCCGGTTGCTGGACTCGAGCGAAAGAATAAAAGTTTTTTCCTCTCCCTTTTGGAGGACCTCCACGGCTGGCTCGATTGAAAGGTGATACCCTTCCCCAACTGGAACCTCAACTCTCGAGCTTTCCTTTAAGGGGAGAGCTTCCTTCCTTCCATCTAGCTCTATGAGAACTTGAAGGTCGGACTCAAGGACAGAGGATTCCTCCTCTATCCATAGTTTAAAGTCGAAGCGACCATACCTGTCCGCTTTTCCAACAGAGGACGTCCCTCCGTTAATCTTTATCTTGCTGGAGGGATCATAAACTTTCACCCTGGCTCCAGCGGCAGGCTCGAGCACGCCCCCCTTACTTTCTAAGTCTCGGATTTTTCGGGAGGTTTTCTCCTTTGACTCTTCGAGCCTCGTGAGCATTTTAGATATTTGTGCTTTTTCTTCGTTTTCAAGCTCGAGGGACTCGAGGTTGCGTGCCACCGCTTCCACTTCCGCTAGTTTTTCCGCAAAATAGATTATGTCGCCTTCCTTTAGCTTCCCTGAACGCGCAAGCTCTTCGAGCTCGGCAAGCCTCCGTTGCGCGAACTCGATTTTCTTTTTTGCTTTTTCTCCCTTGCCAAGAGTGAAAGCAAGATTAAACTTCTCACCCGCAAGCTTGACGATGTAGAGCGTGTCGCCTGGCTTCGCTTCCCTTGCTGCCACATTGAGCCCCCCGAAGAGAATTGAGGCTATGAATATCCCTAAAACTATCGCGGCGGCATACTGAGGAGCTTTTTTGAGAGATGCTCTTCCGGGAGCTTCCCTAGTTTCACTCCTCTCCTGTCGAGAGCCTTTAGTAAATGCCGCGAGACGGGTAACCGCCGCTACTTTTAGCCTGAAGTAGGCTCTAGGCTTTATCTTTGGGATTTCCCGCAAACTTCTCTCCAGAGGCGGGGAATTCATTTCTTTTAAGCTGTTGCCCTTTTTCACTTTTACCTCTTTTGCATTTCCTTACTCTAAAACGTATTGCTTGCCATTTTTGTTTACTCTTCATCCTCTTCGCTTTTTTTCTCGATTTTCTCCCTCAAGTTCTTGATTGCCTTGAACTGCAAAGCTCTCACCGTTGCTTCCTTCTTGCCAAGCACCTCCGCCGTCTCGGCTACGCTCAAGTCCTCTATGAAGCGTAGAACCAATACTTCCGCTTGCGCGGTTGACATCCCTCGTACCTCTTCATAGAGCTCGGCTAAATCCTCCCTGTAGAGGAGTTTTGCCTCTATGTCTTTTGCCTCATCCACTATGGGGGGAAGACTTTCGATATCGATGTCTTTTTTGGATAGGCGAAAATAGTCAACCACCGCGTTGTGCGCGATGCGGTAAAGCCATGCCCTTACGGAATGACCCCTCTCCTCATAGGTTGGCATCGCCTCTAGCCCCATCTCGAAAACGCGCATGGTTAAGTCTTCCGCGTCCGCCCTATTTCCAACTCTTCTCAAGATATAGTCGTAGATATCGGCATAACAGAAGCGGAATATCTTTCCGTATGCCGCGCGATTTCCTTCCTTTGCCTTCGCGACGAGGCTTTTTAAGAACTTCTCCGGGTTGCTTTCCATGCTTCTTTAAAGCTTTCCTAAGTTCGCTTGCGCACTACTTTTCCTTTGAGTTGCGCCTTGTGCCTCCCGAGTTGATTTGATTATTGCACAAAGGAAGATTCGAGATTCAAATCCCGCGCCTGAAGCCATATTTTATCTCGATGGTTCGTTTACTTTGCCGTTCCTGTTTCGTTATAAGGTTAGAGAAGCTTTGTAGGAAGTTTGCATTGCTGTATAATTCACTTAGCTATGTCGGCTTGGGCGATTTGAAAGTTTGGGGTGAGATTTGAAACTGTTTAATTTGGGTTGCAGGGATAAGGAAGCTGGCTTTACCTATATAGAGCTCATGATTGTGATACTCATCATGGGCCTCATTGCGGGGCTTGGAACCTGGATGCTCTTTGGAACCCGATCCACCAATGCCGCGAACGCCGGGCAGAGCCAGATTGCAAGCGACCTCAGGCTTGCGGCACAGATGTCAAAAGCGGCCAAGGAACCCTGGGGAATCTGTTTCTATGAGCATGGTGCGACTCCGAAAGATGCTTATCGCTGGTTTTATACTGAGTATGCGGATAACGCCACCAGAACCTTTGTGAAACCCCCAAAGGGGGCGGCTCCCAACACCGCCAACTCAGATAACGTTAAACCGCCCGATGGAGCGTTCATTTCCAATGCTCCCTGGCCACGCTCTGGAGGCCTCTATTCTGAGCCTACAATCCTATCTGTCCGCTTCAAACCCGTAGGAGCTGTTCTTTACGCGCAGTACCTAGAGGATGATAACACTTGGCATAACTTCGGGCGCGATACCTATGTGCGTATTACAGACAAGACGGGGACGGTCGTAAAGGACGTCCGTATCTATATGCTGGGTGATATTGGAACCCAAGAATCTACCTAGTACTGGAGGTGTAGGGTGTTTTATCTTGCTAAAAGAGCGAGTTTGAGCGAGGAAGGCTTCACAATAATCGAGGCTCTCGCGGGGATACTCATCTTCCTGGTGGCGATGGTGGGCGTTACCGCCGTTTTCGAAAGCGGCGGGCAGAGCATTGTTCAGTCCCGTTCGGCTACCGAGGCGGAAGCCTTGGGAAGCGACATGATTGAGGGGATATCTCACCTTCCCTTTTATCGCGAATACACTGCCGAAGTGGGGAATCAGGATATCGACGACTTTTATTATAACGCCGCAAAGACCAATCCCCAGCAGCTTGCAAATCCCGGCTTTCAAATGGGCTACGGAGAAATAGAGGATCACCCCAACTGCAGGATGAGGGTCGCCTGCCAGTATCAAAAAGTTGGCGCCGATGGAGTGCTCGCGACCCCTCCAGCGATGAAAGAAGGCTGGGGACCGAAGGTGGTTGGAAACGACGAGCCAGTTGACGTGACCGAGGAGAGGCTTCGCCTGATTCTCGTTCGCGTAGAGGTCACCTATAAGATTAGAGGAGGAGAGAAAACGATAACCCTCGACCAGATGATAAGTGACTCGAAGGTCGAGTTTTCCCCTCGAATTGACTCGGTAAGCCCGAATGGGTTTCAGCTTACCGCCTCTTTTGACTTGACGGTAACTGGGGGAGGGTTCGATAACAGCCCTGAACATCCCAAGCCGACGGTAAAGATTACAAAAACTGGTTTTACCGACATCGATGTAACTTCTAAGATAAATACAAGCCAATCCGATGCTGAGAAGCTTCTCATAGAGAATGTCGTTATAAGCCAGGACCATGGCACTTCGGACATATATTGGGATTTGAAAGTCCAGAACGCGGATGGAATTGCCTCGGTGCTTAAAAATTGCCTCTATCAGATAGTTAACCCTCCCTTCATAACCCAGGTCATTCCCGAGACGGGAACCGCAGGAGTGACGTGGGTGAAGATAGTGGGATATGACTTCGGCTCCAAGAACCCTTATAATCCAGCCTCTGACTACGTGAGCTTCCAGGGGACCCCGGCAACCGACTATAACAATCCCGATGTCACTGGAAACCCAGACTGGTACAACAACTACATTTGGGCGAAGGTTCCAACAGGCGCTACCTCGGGTTTTGTGTGGGTTCACAAGGAAGGGTTTGGAGACTCCAACAAGGTTCCCTTCACCGTTGGCGGCGGCGGTGGCGCTCCCTGGATTGACTACATTGAAAACGTCATGCCAGGAAAGAGCGGGGCAAGCGGGAGTGTCGGCGATAAGGTGAGGATATACGGGGTAGGCTTCGGCGACGACCAACCGGCAAAGAGACCTGCGACGGATAGCGTGAGGTTTTACGACAACAAAAATTCCATTGTCTATCCCGTCTGGAGTGATGTCATGATAGAGTGCACGGTCCCGATTGGTGCGACAACCGGAGATGTGGTTGTGAGAAATGAAGGCGTAAGCAGTAACGAGTTTGATTTCGTTATACCATACGAGGAAGGGCATTAGCGGGGGTAGAGATTTTGAGAAAACTCATGCGAACTTTTGAAGCAAGCGAATCGGCGTTTACCCTGGTTGAGCTGATTATAACCTTGGTTCTAATCGTCCTTTTTATGGGAGGGGTGGTTGTGCTGGTCAGCCAGGGGTTTGGCTTCGTTGGGGCGCACACAAACATAGCGACCCTCAACCGCCAGGCGAACAACGTGATGGAGAAACTAGAGGCGATTTCAAGAGGCGCGGCAAAGATTATAGACGCCCAAACCAGTGGTTCGAGATTCACCTTCGAAGCTGACGTGGATGGAGATGAGGTTTTAGAGACGGTGGAGATATCCGCAAGTGGCTCCAACCTGAGGGTGGGGATAAATGAGGGAAGCGGCATGGTTTACTCCGTCGTAACATCCAACCTGGAATCGGGAACCCTCTCTTTTAACTACTATAGCCGGTATGAGCATGACCCCGAAAGCGAGGTAACCTCTTCATACAATTCTTCGGTCGCCTGTGTAAGGGTGTCCTTTACCCTCACGACCCAAAGCCTTGGCGAGAAAGCCGAGAAGAGCTACTCCAGGTATATTTACCTGAAGATAGGCCCGGGCTCGAGGGAGTAAGTTTTTAGGGCTTTTTTTATTTTTTTTAGTTTAGAAAGGAAGGTTTCAAGATGAAATCGTCGGTTGGAGGGGCTAAAAACAGGAAAGGCAAAGTTCCCTGGCCCTATAGCATGTTTTCCTCCGAGAAAGCACAGGTCATGCCTGTTGCCGTGCTCGCCCTTGCGATTTTATTCCTCGTATGCATGCTGGTCATAGTGGTTGGGATAGGGGAGCTCCGCATGAGCAGAATATCTGAGGCAAGCCTTAGGGCTTACCGCATCGCCGAGGCAGGGGTAAGCAGGGCTATGAATCAGCTTCGCTCTGACAACACCTTGACCAACCCCGAAACATCAGGTGCTGCACTCAACTGGCCAGCACAAACCCTCGACCCACCCGACGATCCTGTTCCCGCAAGCGTTCACACGCAGAACTTCGCCGGAGGAACCTATT
>JAQURN010000024.1 GCA_028715585.1 Actinomycetota bacterium
CTCTGAATTTTGCTTCCAACTTCTAGAACCTCGATTTCCCTGTTCAGGAACAGGGTTATTTTTTTCAATCTTTCTTTGGTGCTAAGCTCCTCTAGAATTTCCTGTCGCTGTTTGGTTTCCAGATTCGTGTTGGCGGCGAGGAAATCGGCGAGCTCGTTTGGGCTGTCCACGTTCATGGCGGCAATGTACATTTCCTCGGGGAGATAGGGAGCGAGTTTCACTATTTTCTGGAAGAGGCTGAGGGCGTTTCTTGCCAAACCCTCGACCTCCAATGTGTTTTCTACTACGTCCTGAAGCCTCTCTACTTTTGCCTTTAGATATGGCTCCGTCTGGACGTACTCCTTGATGCGGATGCGGGCTATCCCCTGGACCAGAAGCTGAACCTTTCCATCGGGGAGCTTAAACATCCTTGCAATTGAGATGGCGCAGCCGACGTTGTAGAGGTTTTCTGGAGTGAGCTCCTCGGCTTCATCCTTCGCGGTTACTACTCCTGCTATCCTGTCTTTTGCCACTGCCTCGTCAACTAGTTTGACCAGGTTTTCCTGGGTTACCAGCAAAGGCATCACGATATGCGGGTAGATAACGGTATCGGGGAGTGGCAATATCGGAAGCTCGTCGGCAATTTCAACCTTCTCCACTGAGGGGCTTTTCTGTTTTTCTTCTTCCTCGGACTGGTGGAAGGCTTTAATTTTGGTTGAGCCCCCACTATTTCCTTTTTGGTTGGTTACCATGGTTTCCACCTAGATCTCTTGATGGCGAACATCTATTTCTACTTCTCTTGGGGGTTCCTTTTTAGCTTTGGGTAAGCGTATTTCCAGAAATCCATCGTTATATTTCGCGGTTGCCTCCTCTGCGTCAACCTTCGCCGGCAGAGGTATGTATCTTTCGAAAGCTCCATAGCTTATCTCCATGAGATGATAATTTCTGGAGGGGAGGGAAGCGGACTCTTCTCTGAAGCCCTCAACCAAAAGCTGGTTGTTCTCCACCGCTATATTGAGATGCTCTGTCTCGATGCCGGCTAGTTCTACAATGACCACTACCTCGTCTTCGCTCTCGCAGACGTCGCAGAGCGGTTTCCATGCCTTCTCGAAAAAAAATATCGGATATTTCCATTTGCCAAGGTGCTGGAGGAACTTCCCAATTTCAGCCGAAAGGTCTTCTGTGCCGGTGAGCTGCCATATGTTGTTTTCTTTCATCTCGACTTTCCCCTTCCTTTTGAGGGCTGGTGCTCTTGTCTCCACACTCCCCGGGTCAATCCTCGCGATAGTCCGAGCCCAGTACTACCAGCACGTCAACCTTGTGGGTAGCGACGAGTTGGTTACTCTCCAGGAGAACTGGCTCCTTGCTGCCCGGGAGGTCGGCTGCTACTATGCCGGCGAGGGAGCTTTCATTGTCGGAATAATATATGGTGGTTTTTGAATAACGGCTTTTCGCGTTCCCATATTTTACTTCTTTGTACCCGAGTTTCAAAAAGCTATCAGCGATAGATGACGCCACGTTTGGTTTTCCACAGCCGTTCAGCACCGCGACCCTAACCGAGCTTCTGGGAGAGTCGTCCTTTGCTTGAGCGTCCGAAAGAGAGGCGCTCGATTGGAAGGCTTGTAGCATACTCTTAAAAGCGTTGGTGTCTATCACGTAATACCAGGTGCCGCCTATGATTTTAGATTCGCCTGGGGCTGTTGCCATTTCGACTTTGTCGGTTCCAATGCCTTTGAGCTTGTTGCCAAGAGAGTACATCTCAGTGAACGCGAGATCCGTCTTCACGTTTTTGGCGACAACCTCGACGAGTTGTTTTAGCTTGAGTGCGTTGCGCTCACTCGCCACCTTGGAAAGCATTGCGTTGAGGAGCTTGCGTTGGTTTTCGATTCTATCAAGGTCGCCTCGAGGTACTGCCTTTGGGTCGTGGCGAGCCCTTGCGAGGGCTAATGCTTGGTCCCCGTTGAGAATGACGTCCCCGGCTGGCACGTCCCCGGCGTACTTATCATGTATGGGAACATCTATGTGCAAGGGGACACCGCCGATTGCGTCAACGATTTCCTTGAAGCTTTGAAAGTTGACGACGGCAAAGTGATTGATGGGCAGCGATGTAATGCTCCTTACCGTCGCTACCGTGAGCTCCGCCCCGCCTAGGGCGTATGCGGCATTGATTTTGTTATAGCCCTTATGCCCTGGAATCTGACAGCGAGTGTCTCTTGGTATGGATATTACCGCCGCTTTGTTGTTTTCGGGATTTACGCTCACAAGCATTATGATGTCTGCCCGAGCGTGTGTTTCTCCTGGAACGCTTCCCTCGTCAGTTCCCATGACGAGTGTGGTGATTGGCTCGTTTTTTGTCTTCTTGTTGAGCGCTTTTTCCACCTCTGGAAGGCGCATCTGTGATTCCTTTGACTTGAGCCACAGGTAACCCCCTCCGGCTAAGATGACGATGAGCACAAGGAGCCCGATGCCAACCCACTTGAGGACCGACTTTGTGCGACTCTTTTGCTTTCGATATATTTTTGGCTTGTCCGCGTCTAGGTATAGATGCGGTTCGATTTCTTCTTTGAGGTTTCTCTTTCTTTTCATTTTCGCTTTTATCTATACTACTCTGCTTGCCCACAAACTTCTTTCGTGTTTTTGAGTTTACAACAAAAGGGGACGAGGTTGAACGAGGCATCCAGTGTCTTTAGGTTTTTTGATGGGTTTTTATCGTCACTTTTCAGAAGAGGAGCAGGGGACACTCGAGACGGCGTTTCTAAAATCGGAGAAGTGTACATTGAACATGAGCTTTGATGTAAGCCTCTCATAGGAAAGTTTTCCCTCATGAGGGGGCTGGCGGTAGTTCCATTCTGGCATTGGTCGGTACGGCTCGCCGGGCCCAAAAGCTCTTATCCACCCAACGGCAAGCACTGGAAGGACGGTCATCCAGAATTGACTTTTATAATTCAATACCACCTTTATTCTGAGGAGCTGGTCGGAGAAGCTCATGGGTGTGTAGGCCGTTTTTGTCTCTGCTGGGATGAATTTGCTGAAAGAGAGAATGGGGGTTTTGTAAGCGTTGTATAGCGGAGCTTCGTAGAGCCTAAGTACTGGATTCTGCCTTTTGGCGGCGGTTGCCACCGCGAAGTTGGCGGTATCGTGGTCGGGGTGCCCTCCCTCGAACGCGATGGTATAGACCTCCGATGGCTCTAGCTCGCCTATGAAGTCGGTCAAGCGGTTGACTATTTGAGGTGCGTGCTCGAAGGAGCGGCTATCGGGGAAGTTCCAGAAGTGAAGATGAGATGAGTCTATTCCGAGCATTTCCATCGCCCTAGTGGATTCTTTCCTGCGGACCTCCGCTGGAACAAAAAGGGCTCCATCCGTTATCCACAAAATCTCTATTCTTTTGCCCTCCGAGGCGAGCCGCTTCATCTTGGCAATGTAGCAAAGCTCATCGTCTTGATGGGCAAACACGAAAAGCGCGCAACTGGAACTATTTTTTGCTTGCCCTCTCTCGCTTTGAAGTTCCATGCCAACTTCCTTTATGCTTGCCTGAGGGTTTTTGGTGTCACTGCTGAGGAACTAACTATAACACAGGAGGAAAGCGATGGAGCATGGGATGCTTGCCAGAAGAGACATCGAGGAGACATTCAGCGACGGGTTTCGCTTTGGGGAAAATTTCAGCTGGGGAGTTGGCAATTCAGCGTATCAGGCAGAAGGAGGAATAAATGGCCCCGGCGAGCCCCTCAATAACTGGGCGCCATGGGAAGCAAGCGGAAAAGCCGAAAGAACAGGTGGAGCCGCCCGTTTTTACGACCGGTACGGCGAGGACTTCGAGAATACCTCCAAGATGGGACTCTCTCACTTTCGAATGAGTCTCGAGTGGGCACGCGTCCAGCCATCTTTTGCCATGGGTGAGCGGGTGGTGCCCGAATTTGACCGTGAGGTGATAGAACATTATGCCCAGATGGCTAACGCCGCTCGCGAGAATGGCCTCGAGCCCGTGCTTACGCTTCATCATTTTACCCACCCAATGTGGCTTGGCGCCGACATGTGGCTTGAGCGCGATAATCTGGAGCTCTTCGAGAATTACGTGCGCTTTGTCGTGGAAGAGATAAATTCCCTTCTCGTGAGCCGCTACGGCACGCCTCCAATTAGTATCTGGGAGACTACCAACGAGCCAACCGTGGTTTCCTCTTCGACTTATCTTTTCAGGGCTTTCCCAGCTCAAAGGGGCCCAGGCTTGAAGCAATTTATCGAGGCGCTCAACAACCAGCTCATTGCTCATATCATAGCCTATGAGCGCATCAACGAAATATATGAAAAAAATGGATGGACGAGACCCATGGTAACCCTTGCTAATGTGAGCCTTTCTTTGTACTGGATGGATTTGGCAATCTTCGAAATTCTCTTGGCGAGAGGAGCTGGTGTGGGAAGGGAAGGGCTTTATTACTATCTTTTGAGCCGCTCTAGTGAGTTCCACCGGATGCTAAGCCAAATTCCTCAGTCAGGAGGAGCTAAGGTCAAGGTGGGGAGAGGAATCGAGAATTTTCTAGATTGGCTCATAGGGCGGGTTTTAGGAGAGGGACTTTTTTCGCCTTTCATCTCGAGAGTTTATTCCTCGACCTTCGACCGCCTCATAGACTTTGTTTCCATGGATTTCTATGACCCCTTTATCGGGCATTACTGGAAACTCCCGACGTTGGAGGAGATGAGGGAGCTAAAGCCGAAGTTCGATATCTACCCTTGGGAATGGATTCAAAATCCGCCTGCCTTCCGACAGTTTCTCAAATACTATAGCGCCTCGGCTGGAGTTCCGATTCATGTTTTCGAAAATGGAATATGCAACTGTATGAAGGGCGGGAGAGCTTTGCCAAGAAAGGACGGATGGGAAAGGCCGGAATACCTGAAGGTTTTTCTTTTTGAGATGGCACGGGCAAAGAAGGAGGGAGCAAAGGTGGAAGGCTATTTCCACTGGGCGATAACTGACAACTATGAGTGGGGCTCCTTCGATCCGCGTTTCGGATTGTTTGGGATAGAGTATGAAAACGACTCTCGCCGAATGAAAAGCGATTCTATGGGCAGGGATGCCTCTGGCACCTACGCCAGGGTTGTAGATTCCCTCACCAATGGTTCGATGAAGGAAATAGAGAGGGCTTTTCTCGGTCCTTGAGCGTTTCGGGAAGGAAAATGAGTTATCCAAGAGTTAGGCTTGCCGATGGGGAACAGGTTATAAGGAGAGTTCACCACCACGGGGTGGTGCTTTTGCCTCCTATGCTCATCTTTCTGGTTTGCCTTGGGGCTTGGCTTTACCTGTTCATTGCGCAGGATTTCTTCCGCCAGAAATGGGCATTCATTGGGTGCCTCATTTTTCTTGCCCTGCTCGCGGCGTGGTTGTTGTGGAGAATCGTTGATTGGATTCACGCGGTTGTGGTTCTTACCGACAAGAGAGTTGTGTACCAGACCGGTCTTGCCAGGAGGTTTTCGCACGAAATACCTCTGTCGAGGGTTTCCGACATCTACTCCTCCAGGGGGCTCATTGAAAGAATCATAGGGATGGGGGACATGGTTATCGAAATGACGAATGGAGTCAGTGTGCCCCTCGTGAAGATGCCGGACCCGGAGGGTTTCAAGACGGATATAATGTTTCAACTAAAAAAGGAGGATTCTCCCCAGGAAGGCGAAGATGTGGTAAAGAGGCTTGCGGTCGAGCTGGAGCGCTCACAGCCTACTCGTGAGATGACGCCCATACCTCCTGAAAGACCGCCAATCTATTCGGAAATTGTCGAGCAGATTGATAGGCTCAGCAATCTAGCTGAGCGTGGCTCGATTACGTGGGAGGAGTTCGAGGAGGCGAAGAGGAGCCTTCTCGAGCGGCTTGAGAGAGAGGAGTGACATTGGTTCCCGATTATCACATTCACACGGATATGTGCGGACATGCGTGCGGTTCTGTAGAGGAGATGGTAGAGGCAGCGTTGGAAAAGGGATTCGCCGAAATCGGCATTGCTGACCATCTACCATGCATATACGTTGATGACCCCGCGCTCTCCATGAGCACCTCCGAGATTGAGTCCTACGTCGAAGAGGTCTTGAGGTCTAGGGAGAAGCACAAGGGTGAGATTACCGTAAGGCTCGGAATTGAAGCGGATTACCATGAACAAACCATGGGGGAGAGGGTGAAGATGCTTGAATCCTATCCCTTTGATTATGTAATTGGCTCAGTTCACGCGCTGGGGGACTGGACATTCGATGACCCCCGTCAGTTGAAGCGTTTCGACGGACTCGATATTGACCAGTTCTACCGGCAGTATTTCGAATGTGTGCTGGAAATGGTAGAGACTGGGCTTTATGATGTCATCGCACACCCAGACCTGGCTAAGAAGTTTGGACACCGCCCTTCATTCGATCTTGCTCCCCTTTACCGCCGGATTTTGCAAGAAGCCAAGAAGAGGGGAATGTGCTACGAGGTAAACACCTCTGGACTCCGCTGGCCTGTGGGGGAGATGTACCCAGAGGCTCGGTTTGTGAGAATTGCTCACGAGGTGGGAGTTCCCGCGGTTCTTGGTTCCGATGCCCACGCCCCTGATGACATAGGGAAAGATTTCGATAAAGCTCTTGAGCTCTTGAGGGAAGCGGGCTACACCGAGGTTGCGATGCTGGGGAAAGGGGAGAGGGGTTTCATCCCCTTGTGTGAGGCATTGACTAGCTGAGGGCAATCAACCAAACGATGATGGTGAGCGCGGCGAGGACACCAACCGCAACCCAGAATGCGAAATTTGTTCTCTTTTCCCACATGGGTTCTTTTTCTAACTGCTCCCTTGCTATTTGGGCTTTGAGACGGCAGAGTGGGCAATCCCTGTAGGTGTCTTCGGCTGGTTGGCCTAGGTCAAAGCCCATTGCTTCTTTGAGTTCCCCAGCTGTTTTGTATCTGGCGAGCGGACTAGGGTCCAACGCTCGCATGAGCACCGGCAATCTGCTTGAGGATTGGGCGATTTCGAACGAGCCGTCAGCCATCCTCTGGGATTCCTTCTCTCCAAAAAACATCCAGGCATAAAGAAGCCCCAGGGAGTAAACATCGGTTGATGGCCCAACCCGCCATGCTTCATCCTTTTGTTCCGGAGAAAGGAAAGTGTCATCGCACTCCCCGACTTTGGGAAATTCCCTGGATACATAGAAGAATCCGAAATCTCCCACTTGCGCATCTCCATTGGATTCTATCCAGATGTTCGAGCGCCCGAGACCCAGGTGGATAACACCCCATCTCCTGGCTGCCTCTACCGCCTCCATGACTTCCAGAAAGCACTTTTCACGTGTTTCCTCATCCCCGAGGCTGTTTGCCGAAACAAAAAGAGGGGCACCTTTTGGCAATTCGGTTACGAGGAAGGAAGCGCCCTCTTCTCTTCCCCAATCGAGCACCTGGATTATCCTAGGGTGGCGCAGCCTTGCCCATGCCTGGATTTCCGCCATCATGAGTGTCCAGGCGTCATCGGAGGAGGAGAGATTTTCGTTGAAGACCCTTACCAGCACTTGAAGCCCCAGGGGGACGTAAAGTGACTTGTAGAGAGTTCCCCACCCGTCTTTTACTATTTTTTCTATGAGGTTGTATCCCTGCTTGTCTAGGATATCTTTTTCGTTCATGCTTGTTCTGCTTAGAGGATACAGCAATTCAAGCAAAAAGGCAACTTCGAATTCTGTCTGGGAGTAGGTTTGGAGGCGGAGTTGGATTGACATCTAGGTTGTCGGCTTGTACTCTCTCATTGCGGTTTGCCAGAGTTAGCTCTTATACATTTGGGGGGTAGGAATGGAAGAGAAAAGAGAAAGCGGTTCAACTGACTCCATTATCATAAACGCGAGTCCCGAGAAAATATGGGACGCGCTTCTCGATATAGAGAGTTACCCGGAATGGATGTCCAGTGTCTTGGAGACCAAGGTTCTCAAGCGTGACAGTAAAAAGAGGCCAAAGGAAGTCAAGTTTGTGGTGGACGCGGTGCTTACCAAGGTTACTTACGTTCTTGCCTACACTTACAACGTGAAAGAAAGAACAATTGAGACTTCTTATGTCGAGGGAGACCTCGAGGATACCAAGTCCAGCTATACTCTCGAGCCATTGGATGACGAAAGAACCGAGGTTACGTATTATTTCGAAATTTCTTACGCTCTTCCCAAAGCGCTAAAAGGCCCTCTTGCCTCGCGGTTGCTGAAGCAGATTGACAGAAGGGTTATGAAGTCAGCATTGAATGATTTGAAAAGCCGGGTAGAATCGCTGTCGTAGGAAGCTAGCTCTCGCCAGGGGAGGTAAAAGACACTTCGATTTCTCTTTTTCCTTCGACCTCGAACTCGAGCTGGAAAATCGAGCTCGAGAGTTCGGAAACCTTGATATCCTTTTCTGTTTCTATCGAACCGGCTGCGTAAGTTGTGGGGAGAAAGACAGTCAGCGTGCCTCGGGTTCTCCTGGGGCGGGAGACGCGGATGCGCACGCTATGTGACGTGGCTTGAAATTCATCGATTTCGACTGCGCCACCGCCAACGTGGAAGGTGGAACCAAGAATCCTTGGGCTCTGGCCATCGCTTGTCAGGCGCAAAACTCTCGATCCATGGGCTGGAATGTCTTTGAGCAGGATGGAATTGTTGAACTTGCCGAGATAGCTGTTTTTTCCCAAGTCGAACGCGTGATAAGTCCTGGGTTCGATTCCAAGTTCCGAAATCGAAACTCCTATGTTCTTTGTCCCGCGCTCCCAATTGATAACCATGAGGAGTTGATAGCTGGAGCTGGGGTCGGAAAGAGAGGCGAGCATGAGCCTTGGTTTTTTTCTCAGCAGAAGGTCGGGGCAGATGGGCTTGCCACCCGTTGGGGGGACGAGTTTGGCTGCCGCGGTTGCTTCTTTTTCGCTCCACAGCTCCAGGTCATCTGAGAAGATGATTGACCCCCCGAGGACTCCAGCGAAGGAAGAGAGGGTTTCTCTCTCTGCCTCGCTCAAATGGGTTTTTTCCGTTCTGAGAAGGATGCAGTCTGGGTCGCCCACGAAGGCACGCCTGGAGAGGAAGCATCTTGCCAGGGAGGAAAGAAGGGCGTTTCTGGCGCCGGCGGTTCCCATGTCCCTGATTAGCGGTTGCCATGGGTACATCCAGATGGATTCTGTATCCGGACTGATTCGCTGAGAGTCAAAGATACCCGTCCCAAGTAAGACTGGTCCACCTGCGCACATGATGTAGGAATCCTCGCCTACTGCCGCCCTTATTGCCGCCAGTGCTCTTCTGAGCGCCTCGGCGCGAGTAAGGGATTTATTGTGCATTTCCGCGTCCAGCGCAGCCGAGGCGAGGAAGTCGAGTTTGAAAAAGCGAAAACCATACCCTCTCAAGGTGGAGAAAATATCTTTCAGCCAGTCGATTACTTGCGGGTGGCTTGGGTCAAGTCCATAGTAGAGGATTCCTTTCCACGTGGGATTGACTCCCGCGATTGCTGGCTTTTTGTTGTGAGCGGATTTGAGGAGCCATTCTTTTTTCTGTTTGAATATCTTCGATTTTCTGGTTACCGAAAAAGGAGCTAGCCATATCCCAGGTATCTTCCCCTCCCCTGATATTTTCTCGGCGAGCTCTTTGAGGCCATGGGGAAATCGCTCGTTTGTGTTCAGCCAGTCGCCCATTTCCAACTGATAGCCGTCATCGAGCTGGATGAAAGACATTCCCACATCCGCGAAATCCTTCGACGCAAAGCGCAGGTTGTTGTGGATGTCTTCTTCACGGACCTTGTTTTTGTATTGGTACCAGGAGCCCCAACCCACGGGGAGGTCCAAGTTTTTTTTGCCTCCATTTTCGCTCGCCAGTGCGTCGGCGTAGCGGCAGAGGTTTTCGCTCGAGAGGTCTCCAGGTATCAAGCAAAGTGGTTCACTCCATACCTCTTCATGGGGTCGGACGACCTTCCCGTCCATCTGCGAGGAAGCTTCGATTATAGCTAGTCTTAGATTTTGTCCAAGTCTTGTCATCACGGTGGAAAATGCCTTTTCCAAGCCTATAAATCCTACCACCAGGGATTTCCCTGTTTCTGGATTCGCGAGCGCGCCAAACCACTCACTCGTGAAGATTCCTTTCTCGGTGAAAATAGGAGTCCTTGGGTTTGCAATCATCGGTTTAAGGACTTTGGGTAGAAATCTAGGATAGAGACAATCACCCGTGTCGTGGCGGTCCACCGTGCCCGACGGGCTCCAGCACTGCCAGCCGTTCGAGAAGAAGCGAAGGTTGTTTTTGGTTCCCTGTCCCTTCCACAAGCATCCTCGAGGGACCACTAGCGGAGAGAGGAGGTGCGCGCGGAGTTCGGTGTCGGGCTGTATTCCTATTTCAAAGGCAAGCAGCCCGGAAAGGTTTCGTGCGCGGAAGAGGACTTTGCCCCATTCCCTTTGTCTGAAAAGCGAAAAACCTCTCTCGGAGACGTAGGCGGTTTCCCACCTCCCCCTGGTGGTAAGAGCTTTTATCTCCTCCTCTTGTTCCAGGAGAAGTGAGCCGTATGATTCCACCACCACCGACCCCTCAGGAGAGGTCACTTCGAACGTGCCTTCGCCGAGGTCGAAGGTGAGACTTATGTCGGAAGTATCGAACCTCGCAGTGTTGGGAGTGGGCTCCAAATCCTTTAGTCCTTTTTCTCCCTTGTTATTGGCGAGCGTTTTACTTTACTCGCTTCAGGTAGGCGACAACCTCTTCATCTGTGAGGAATCTTCGCCCAAAGACCTTCTCGCTTATTCCCTTCTGGTCGAGATAACGTGTTATTCCTCCAAGGAAGAACGGATATCCCGCCCCCATGATTAGCGCGGTGTCGATGTCCTGGGGCTCTGCCACCACTCCTTCCTCCAGCATTCGATGTGCCTCGTCCGCTATCGCCTCGAGCGTTCTTTGCCTCATCTCCTCAGCGGAAAGTTTTGGTTTGGACTCATCCTTCTTCCAGAATGCTAGGACTTCGGGATCTACCTTCTTTCCTCCCTCGTCGAAGATATAGACTCCGGGTTTCTTTGCTTCCACCAGTTTTTTCAAGTTCTCATCTACGTGGAACCTGTCGGGGAAAGCTTCCGCAAGTGTTTCAGAAGTGTGGAGAGCTATTGCTGGACCGACGAGAGCGAGAAGGTCAAAAGGCGCCATTGGAAGCCCGAGATCGAGCAAAGCCTCATCCACCTCTTCGAACGTGTTTGGTCCGTTAACTATGTCCAGCACCTCTCCCATATTGCGGATGAGAAGCCTGTTCACCACGAAACCAGGGGCGTCTTTCATTACGACCGGTGTCTTTTTCAACTTCTTCGCCGCGGCGCCGGCGGTTGCAGCCGTGAGGTCGTTCGTCTTTTCGCCCTTTATTATTTCAATCAGGGGGAGAACCGCCACCGGGTTGAAGAAGTGAAAGCCTATGACCCTTTCCGGATGCTCCAACTCGCTAGCCATCTGGGTGATGGAGAGAGAGGAGGTGTTCGTGGCGAGAATGGCAACTTCGCTGATGTATTTCTCTGCTGCCGCGAAGACTTTTTTCTTGATGTTCATGTCCTCGAAGACTGCCTCGATTACGAAGTCACAGCCACTGAAATCTTCATCGTTCAATGTATATGTTACGATGGTCTTGAGGAAGTTGGCTTTCGGTTGGTCTAACCTCCCTTTCTTCGCAAGCTTGTCCATTTCGCCTTCGATATAGGTTTTTGCTTTGTCCAAGACTTCCTGGCTGATGTCTTTCATCACCAGTGGAGCCTCGAACCTCCTGAGGAAGAGCGCTCCAAGCTGGGACGCCATTAGCCCTGCCCCGATTACCCCAATCTTGTTTATGGGCAAGGGTGGCGACTCCTTTGGTATGCCAACCATTTGCTTTGCTCGCCTCTGTGTGAGGTCAAACGCGTATACCGAAGCCCTGAGCTGGTCGCTCATGATGAGCTCTCCGAGGGCTTGGCTTTCTTTCTCGAACCCATCTTCCAAACTCCACTCCGCCGAGCCCTTTATGAGTTCGAGGGCGCGGTATGGAGCGATTGCTCCGTTGTGAACCCGACTGTAGGTGAATGCTTTTGCCTCCTCTATGTCGGAGTCGATGTTCGAGAAATCGGGCTCGCCCCGCTCTATTTTTTCCTCGCCGGTGATGATTTTTGCAAGGAGTTCTATCGACTCATCGAGGAACTCGACTGGCTCGATGAGCCTGTCGGCAAGGCCAAGCTCGAATGCCTGCTTTCCATTGAGCATGCGGTTGTTAGAAAGCGGGTTCTTTATTATCAATTGGAGTGCTCTTTGAGGACCTATGAGGCGAGGAGTCAGCTGTGTTCCTCCCCAGCCGGGAACGAGCCCCAGGAAACATTCCGGGAACGCGAGCGCGGTTACGCCAGTGGAAATGGTTCTGTAATCGCAATGGAGGGCTATCTCCAGACCTCCTCCCATAGTTGCCCCGTTGATTGCGGCGAGTGTGGGAACAGGAAGGTCCTTGATGCGCTTGAACGCTTGGTGCCCCATCCTTCCAACCTCGACCCCTTCCTCCTTAGACCCTATGTCTGGAATTTCCATGAGGTCGGCTCCAACGCAGAAGATGAAAGGCTTCCCGGTGAGGAGAAGCCCTTTTATGTCGGAGTCGAGGTTGTCAACAGCTGTGTGCAGCGATGCCAGCGCTTTGTCTCCCAGAGTGCTGGGCTTTTTGTAATCGGCTCCGTTGTCCATCGTCATTATTGCTATCTTTCCAGCTCGAGGATGGTTATGGTAGGTAACCTTAAACTCGGTAAACAATTCTTCCGGCATTATTCCTCCTTTCGGGAAAGCTGGTTAAGCAAATCCCTGACCCAATTTTTCAGCCCACATTTTCCCAAAGAACAGCTCCCCCCAT
>JAQURN010000025.1 GCA_028715585.1 Actinomycetota bacterium
AAAAATGCATCCGATGCCATTACCGAGTCCAAAGCTTTCTCTCCCGCCTTTATGGAAGCGATGGTGACCGAATCCACCCTGCTCATCTGGCCAGCTCCTATGCCTACAGTCTTTTTGGACTTCGCGAAAACTATCGCGTTCGACTTGACATGGCGGCAGACCTTCCAGGCAAAAAGCAAATCCTCCCACTGGGAATCGGTGGGCGACGTTTTAGTAACCACTTTCATCGAATCCTTCCCCAACATATCCGAGTCGTAATCCTGGAGAAGAAGCCCGCCCCTAATCCTTCTCATGTCATAGGCTTTCTCCTCGCCACTGGCTTCCCACTTCCCTACCTCGAGAATTCGAATGCCTTTCTTCTTCTTTAGTAGTTCGAGTGCCCCTGGCTCACATGAGGGAGCAAGGAGGACTTCCACGAAAAGCTCTTTCAGCTCAAAGGCGGTTTCCTCATCCACTGGGTGGTTGAAGGCGATAACCGAACCGAACGCGGAAACCGAATCGCACTCGTAAGCCCCGAGATAAGCCTCGCGTGGGGTTTCCCCAAGCGCTACTCCACAGGGGTTGTTGTGTTTTATTATCACGCAGGCGGGTTCAGTAAAATCCACGACTCCCTGCCAGGCGGCTTCGGCATCGAGAATGTTATTGAAAGACAGAGGCGCATCGGTGAGCCGTTTTGCCTCAGTTACCGGACCGCTCGCGCCTGCCTCGCGGTAAAACGCAGCCATCTGGTGAGGATTCTCGCCATACCTCAAATCCAATTCTTTTTTCAAGCTGAGAAGCATCTCTCGAGGAAATCTCTCCTTCTCTCCCTCCACGCCAGAAAGATAAGAGGCAATCATGGAGTCGTAGCTGGCAGTGTGCGCAAAAGCCTCCAGCGCGAGTCTGCGCTTCGTAGCGTCGCTGAGCTGCCCGCCGGATTCAGCCATCTCACTAATCACTTCACGGTAACGAGTGGGATTTACCACCACCGCCACGTGGGCGTGGTTTTTGGCGGCAGCCCTGACCATGGTGGGTCCACCTATGTCTATCTGCTCTATAGCCTCCTCGAACTTCACATCAGGTTTGGAAATCGTCTCTTCAAAGGGATAGAGATTAACCGCGACGAGGTCTATGGGCAAGATTTTTTGATACTCGAGCTGGCGCATGTGTTCCTTGTTCGACCTGTCGGCAAGTATTCCAGCGTGAACCTTTGGGTGAAGCGTTTTCACCCTCCCGTCAAGCATCTCGGGAAAACCAGTAACCTCCGCAACAGGCGTAGCTTTGATGTTGTTCTGGCTCAAAAGCTTATAGGTGCCACCGGTCGATATGATTTCGACTCCCATTGAAGAAAGCTCGCTTGCGAACCATACCACGTCAGTCTTGTCCGAGACACTTATAAGCGCCCTGTTTATTTTTCCCATGCTCCTCGTACCCCTTTCTTTTTTTAACTGGTATCAATTTAGTGAAAGTCTCGTGTTCGGGCAATATTACAACATCCTGGTAGGTGACTTCGCCGAAGCTCAAGAAGGGACTTTAGATGATTCGCACTTTTCGCCCCTCGAGCCTAGTTTTTCCTTCGCAGAAAAGCCTTATCGCTTCAGGGTAAATCCTGTATTCAGCCTGGTGAATTCTAGCATAGAGGGAATCCTCATCATCGTCTTCTTCCACCCTTACCGCCTCTTGAAGAATTATCGGACCGGTATCCTCGCCTTCGTCCACAAAATGAACCGTGACGCCGGTAACCTTCACTCCATACTCGAAGGCATCCTTTACGGCATGGGTGCCAGGGAAAGCGGGCAACAAGGCTGGATGTATGTTCATCATCCTTCCATAGAATGCCTCGACGAGCTCTTTTCCCACAAGTCTCATGTAGCCAGCAAGAACAACCAGCTCTATTTTGGCATCCTGGAGGATTGAGGCTATTTCGTGGTCATAGGCATCGCGGCTTGGAAAATCCGCAGGACGAACCACCTTAGTGGGTATTCCCCTTCGCCTTGCTCTCTCGAGGGCACAAGCCTCCTCGTTGTCACTTATAGCTATCTCAATTTTTGCGGGAACAGCCCCTTCATCAATCGCCTTGGCAATGTTCTCGAGGTTAGTGCCCGACCCCGAGGCAAGAATTGCAAGGCGCGTAGGTGAAGTCATCTCTTTTTATACCCGTCTTTCCTTATCTCGACTCGTTTAGAGTGGACAAATCCTTCAAGAATAGCGAACGCCCTCGCCTTCCCCAATAATCTTTCCAATCTCGTAAGCCTTGTAGCCCTCTCCCTCGATTATCTCAATCGCCCTTGGCACCCACCCAGGATCCATCACCAAAAGCATCCCCACCCCCATGTTGAAAACCCTGAACATCTCAGCCAAGTCAACGTTTCCGACCTTCTGGAGAAATTTGAATATAGGAAGCACCTCCCATGAACCCACCTCTATTTCAGCTCCCATCCCTTTTGGCAAAACCCTGGGAAGATTTTCGGTTATGCCACCCCCCGTCACGTGGGCAATAGCTCCTATCTCGCATGATTTTATAGTTTTAAGGACCGCACGCGCGTATATGTGGGAAGGGGCGAGGAGCTCCTCGCCCAGCTCAAACCCGAAGTCGGCTATCCGGTCGCCTAGCTTATAGTCTCCCGAATCGAAGAGAAGCTTCCGCACTAGGGAATAGCCGTTCGAGTGAAGACCCGCCGAGGCGATGCCTACAATCGAGTCGGAGAGCTTCACACGTGAACCGTCTATTATTTCGCTCTTCTCCACCACTCCCACGCAGAATCCGGCGAGGTCGTACTCGTCTGGTTCCATCACCCCTGGATGTTCCGCGGTTTCTCCGCCTATCAGAGCGCAGCCCGCCTTCTTACACCCTTCCGCCATTCCGCCCACTATCGCGGCAATTTTCTCGGGCACCAGTTTACCTGTAGCGATGTAATCCTCGAAAAAGAGGGGCTCCGCGCCCGTGGTAACGACATCGTCCGCGCACATAGCCAAGAGGTCTATACCGACCGTATCGTGCCTGTCCATCATCTGCGCAATCTTGAGCTTGGTCCCTACGCCATCCGTCGCCGAAACAAGGATGGGCTCGCGGTACCGAGAGGTATCGAGCTTAAACATGGCTCCAAATCCGCCGACTCGCCCCATCACCTCTGGCCTCATGGTGGAAGAAACCTTCTCACCTATTAGGCGAACCGCATCCGAGGCGGCGCCCAGGTCAATCCCAGCCCATAGGTAATCAGCGCCAGAAACGGGTTTGTCCTCGTTCATAAAGCTCCCATTTATCTTAAGCTACATGCCTTCTCGCGTTTTCTCCAATTTGAACTTGGATATCTCGAGCTCGCGGGGTACCTCTATGGGGTAGGCGCCATCGAAGCAGGCGGTACAGAACTTCTCGCGCTCTCCGCATGAGGAAATGAGGTCGTCCATCCCCATGTAAGAAAGACTATCCACCCCCAAAAAATCCTTTATCTGGTCAACCTCGAGATTGGAGGCGATGAGCTCGTCCCTGTTGGCAGTGTCGATGCCATAGAAGCAGGGATATCTTATGGGAGGAGAACTTATCCTCATATGAACCTCTCGGGCTCCTCCCTCCCTCAACAACTCCACTATCTTGCGGCTCGTGGTGCCTCGCACTATCGAATCGTCCACAACCACAAGCCGCTTACCCGCTATGGAAGGAGCAAGGGCATTTAGCTTCAAGCGGACACCAAGATTTCGCATTTCTTGGGTAGGCTGAATGAATGTCCTGCCGATGTAGCGGTTTTTGATTAGCCCCTCGCCAAATGGAATGCCCGCCCTCTCAGCGTATCCAACCGCGGCTGGTATTCCCGAATCTGGAACGGGGATGACCATGTCCGCGGTGATGTTATCATTTTCCGCCATGTGAAAGCCCATGCGCTTCCTCACGTCATAGACCAGCCTGTCTTGAAGGATGGTGTCAGGTCTGGCGAAGTAGATGAACTCAAAGATGCAAAGAGCAGACCTTGGCGAAGGAGCAAACCTTTTTGCCTCGATGCCACTCTCGCTGATTCTCACAACCTCTCCCGGCTCGACCTCCCTGAGCATCCTGGCTCCCACCACATCAAGCGCCGGAGACTCGCTGGCAATAAGGGCGGTTTCCTTGCCTGTTCCTATGCACAAAGGTCTTATGCCGTAAGGGTCTCTGATTCCATAAAGCCCTTCCTCGGTAAGAAGCACTATCGAATAGGCCCCTTTCATGGCGGGAAAAACATCTTCGATGGCCTGGAGGGTAGTCTTGGCTTTCGAAGAGCGGAGAAGTCCACTCATTACCTCAGTATCGGTGGTAGATGTGAGATCGAGATTCTCCTCCTCCAGGTAACCTCTGAGCTCGATAGTATTTACCAGGTTACTGTTTTGCGCAATCGCGCATGGTCCTCTCTCCGTCATCTCGTAAAGAGGCTGAGCATCCTTCCAGGAATTGGAACCAGTGGTAGAGTAACGGACGTGACCGATGGCAGAGTCTCCTCGCAGGTTTACGAAGCTGTTCTCATTGAAAACCTGGGAAACCAAGCCTAGGTCTTTAACGACTATTATTCCATCCCCGCTGGTAACCGCTATCCCGGCACTTTCCTGCCCCCTGTGCTGAAGGGCATAGAGACCAAAGTAGGTCATCTTGCCCACCTCTTTACCAGGGGCGTGAATCCCAAAGACTCCGCATTCCTCTTTCATTGATTTTCTCAGCGAATCCAGTTGTTCGAAACCAGCTTACACCACGCGCAAATTTAGTTTAGCACTCAATTCAGGGAGAGAACGAAATCCCGAAGGGATTATTGTCAAAATTTAAGGAAAACGAAGAATTCACGCCTCGAGAGAAGAGGAGATGATTTTCTCGAGGAAACGCTCGTACGCGTCTCTCACCTCATCGAGCGAAATCTTAATGTAGTCGCCAATCTCCACAGAGCCGCCGCCCGTCTTGCCGACTGCCCCAACGACGAGACCAAACTCATCGAGAAGAGCTCTTACCTCGTCTTCCCTTTCCGCTTCGAAACTCACCAATACTCTGGACTGGCTTTCGCTGAAGCAAGCAACATGAGGGGGGAGTTCTTCGGCAATCTCCATTGACGCGCCAACCCCACCCAGAACGCATGATTCGCAAAGCGCGACCGCAAGCCCTCCATCACTCAGGTCATGAGCCGATTTCAAGAGATGGCGAGAGGCAGCCTCCACCAAAAACTGGGCGAGCGCCTTCTCTTTTTTTAAATCCAGCGCCGGAGGGTTACCACTCACCTCTTTATAAATAACTTTGAGGTATTCGCTTCCACCCAGCTCGTCTTTTGTCTCGCCAATCAAGAAAACGGTGTCTCCCGAGCCTTGGAAAGCGGCTTCGAGCCTTGACTCAAAATCATCGAGCACTCCAAGCATTCCAATCACTGGAGTGGGATATATCGCCTCTCCGAAGGATTCGTTGTAAAAGCTCACGTTACCGCCAACCACGGGCGTTTCAAAGGCTCTCGCGGCATCCGCGAGACCTTCCACGGATTTCTCAAACTGCCAGAAAATCTCCGGCTTCTCGGGATTTCCAAAGTTGAGGCAGTTGGTTATCGCTGTTGGCCGAGCTCCCGAGCAGGCAACATTCCTTGCGCTCTCAGCGAGCGCTATCTGGGTTCCAAGATAAGGGTCGAGATAACAATACCTGCCGTTGCAATCAGAGGAGAGCGCAATTGCTTTCCTAGAGCCTTTTATCCTCAACACCGCCGCGTCGCTTCCGGGGGTTATGAGCGTGTTTGTCATGACCATATAATCGTACTGCTCGTAAACCCATCTCTTGCTGGAAATGTCTGGGGAGCCAAGAAGCGAAAGGAGCGCACCCTTGGGGTCATCCAGTGGGGACTGGGAAGATGGGCTCATGTTTGAAACCTCATCCAGATAAGCGGGTCTTTTTGCTTCTCTCCTGTATTCGGGGCCTCGAGCGAGGGAGCTTGCGGGAACCTCCGCCACAACCTCGTCACCCATTTTCAGCCTCAAGACGTCATCCTCAATCACTCGAGCGAGAGGGGTAGCGCTCAATCCCCATTTAGAGCAAATCTCGAGCACTTCATCCAACTTCTCAGGTTCACAAATGGCGAACATGCGCTCCTGGGACTCCGACATCATAATCTCCACTGGCTCCATGTCAGCTTCCCTGAGTGGAACCTTGGAAATATCAACCTCCATCCCACAACCGCCCCTCTCCGCGGTTTCGCACGTAGCGCAGGTCAACCCGGCTCCGCCCAAATCCTGCAATCCCAAAAGAAGCCCTCGCTCGTGCATCTCCAGGCACGCTTCAATCAAGAGCTTTTCCGTAAATGGGTCACCTGCCTGGACACTCGGTCGCTGAGCGGCTGATTTCTCGTCGAACTCCTGGGAAGCCAGGACGCTAACCCCCCCTATTCCATCCCTACCCGTAGAGGAGCCAATGAGAACGCCTATACTTCCTGGCTTGGAGGCACGCCCGAAAACTAGTCGCTCCTTCGGCAAGACGCCAACGCACATCACGTTCGCGAGAGGATTTCCCTGGTAGCTGTCCTCGAAGTAGATATCCCCCCCTACGGTGGGGATGCCAAGGCAATTCCCATAAGATGAAATTCCTTCAACGACTCCCTCGAGCAGATATCTCGTTCTGGGGTTTTCAAGCGACCCAAAACGAAGTGGATCCAAAAGGGCAATGGGTCGAGCACCCATGGTGAAGATATCCCTCACCATCCCCCCAACGCCGGTAGCCGCTCCTTGGAATGGCTCAATCGCGCTGGGATGGTTATGAGATTCCATCTTGAAGACCACAGCCACTCCATCGCCTATGTCCACTACCCCAGCGTTTTCCCCTGGTCCAACAAGAACGCGCGGCCCCTCGGTGGGAAGTTTGGAAAGTTCACGCTTCGAGCTCTTGTAGCTGCAATGCTCAGACCACATCACAGAATACATCCCGAGCTCCACCTTGTTGGGCTCGCGTGATAGGGTCTCTATGATTCGGTTGTATTCCTCCGTGGTGAGACCCAGTTCCTCGTAAAGTTCAGCCATGAGATTCCTCTTTTCTAACCTATCGCGCTAGCCGCCCCCCAAGGGAGGGAACAAAGAGACAATGTCATCCTTTCCAAGGGGCGTCCTTCTCCCTTTTAGATGGATAACATTCTTTCCATTTACCAATACGGTGGTCGTCTTGAGATGGCGGGCAAGCCTTCCCTCATACATTTGGGAAAGACGCTGTAAAAGCTCGCTCAACGAAGCGACTTCTATTTGTTCTTCTTTTTTCCCAACCACATTCCTCAGGGAAGCATAGTACTTAACAACAGCCATGTGTATTGAGTTCCTAAACCTTCACGCCAAGCCGGGAAAGCGTTTGGGGTTTCGGTATTCCCCTTTCGTCAAGCCCTCGGACATCATAATAGCGGGGAAGCATCTTATCCAAGGGCACGACCCACTTGGGGTTACCACCCTGCCCCTCACGTGTAACCCTTTCGGGAAGCGAATCATCGCGACTCGAAAAACCTTCCCTGACATTGAACATTCGCTCGATTAGATAGCCCCTCAAGCCCGCGGCGAGGAGATTGCCCATGGTCATTCTCATCCCCGTGAGGTCGGATATATTCTTGGGATGAGGAATCAACTCCCCTGGAAGTGTGAAGGGCATTATGCCTGGCTGCTTCAACACAAGCTTGAGAATCGGGCCCGCGCCTTCCATTACCTTTGATATGGTCCTGTAAATCGCGCCGTAAGGCTTCAACTCGAGTGCCTGTTTGGGAATGAGCGCAAAAGAAGTGAACTGGCAGTTCCCCGCCGAGGATACTGCATCGAGAAGGGTTTGGAACATCGCCACGAACTCAGGCTTCGAACGAGTCGTATGTGGATCCATGGTGATTGGTCCAGTTGCCTCGAAGTATATGAAATAGCCACCACCAAGATGGCAACCTCCCCTGTTCGATATTGCGTAACCGAGCCCATGCCCTACTGCCCCTCTTGGTTCGTAACTGGGAAATTCCATCCCCTTGGAATGCATCGCGAACTCTCTCCCCCCATATTTTTCAGAAAGGTGCCTCACTCCAAGAGCAAGCTCGTCGCCGATGCCTTCCCGTCGCGCGATATTCTCGATTGCTTCCGCAATTCCATCAGTCTTCCCAAATGACAGCCCAGATTCCCATAGCCCTCGCTCGTTTAGCTCCATGGCAAATCCCAGGGTGTTCCCCAGGGAAACAGTATCCATTCCCATAAGGTCGGCAATATAGTTCCACTCACAAATGCGCTCCAGGTCAGGATTTTCCAGGTTGGGACCGAGAAGCCCCAGCGTTTCATACTCCGGCCCCTTGACCTCCTTCCCCTCGACCTTAACCCGCCTCCCGCACTTTATTACACACGAAACACACCCAAAGTTTTTCTCGAGCATGGTGTCGGCAAGCGCCTCGCCGCTTACCGCGTCAGCCTCCTCGAATGAGCCTCGCTTGAAATTGTGAGTAGGAAGGGTATTGGTGGCATTGCATCGGTTCACAAAAATTCCTGTGCCATAGGCGGGAAGAGTTTCGCTCGTGGTTGGGTGTGCTTTGAGTATCGATATCCATTTCTTGACATCCTTTTCGAATTCAGCTTGTCTCACAACGGAGACCTTCTTTTTGCCAGAGGCGGTTATCGCCTTCAGGTTCTTCGACCCCATCACAGCGCCTGCTCCTCCTCTGCCAGCCGCCCTTTCCTGCGATATGATGTTCGCGAACAGGACGCCATTTTCCCCCGCCGGCCCAATTACTATCTTTCCAGCCCTAGCTGGGAGCTTTTCCTGAGTCTCCTCGGTGTCCATTCCCCATAGGTCGGAGGCATCCAAAAACTCCACTTTTTCTTCGGAGATATGGATGCGAGTTGGCTTATCGGCTTTCCCCCGAACGAGGATTCCATCCACACCAGCTCTTTTGAGATGTATTCCGAAGTTGCCGCCGCAATTGCTGGAGAGAATGGCTCCCGTGAGCGGCGACTTCGTGGAAATGTTGAACCTACTCGTGCAGGGAGCACCCGAGCCCACCAGAGGACCGGTATTTACTATCAGAACGTTTTCAGGTCCAAGGGGATCAACGCCCTTTCGAAGGTTGTCATACAAAATCCTCGCACCAAGCCCCTTGCTGCCCAGGTAAAGCTCCTTGTCTTCGTCCGATACCTCGTAATCGGTGACCTTTCCAGTCGAAAGGTCGATGTCCAGATACCTTCCCATGTAGCCGCCGTACTTCGTGCCCATGACTACTCCTTCTTGAAAAAGCTCGAAACGCCGGTGCTCGGTGCCTATAGTATATCAATATCGGCTTTTAGTTTTTTCGCGAAAGCAGAGAAACATGGGGAGGGCAAGCAAAATTTGGTGTCGCCTTGAAAAGAAACCTTGATCGACGTTGTTGAATGTTAAAGCGGCAACGCTCTATAAAAGCTTTAACAGCTCAGCAGGAGAAAGTATTTCAATTCCTTGGAATTTTTCCAACGCCAGAAGATGCCGTTTGTCTCCAGAAACTATATATTGAGCCTTTCCCTCCACGGCACATTCTAAAACTCGGTTATCGCTTTCCTTTTCTTTGATTATGGCTAAGGTTTGCTTGGGAGTAATCAATATGGCAAGGCTTCGCAACTCATCAATAACCTCTGAAATTTGCCAATCAGACCAGTCAAATTTTCTCTTTAATACTCTTGCGACTTGGTCTAAAATCGCCCCCGAAAGCAGAAGTTCTATTCTTCCTTGTCTAGCTAAACCTATTATCTCCTCTGGTTTGCCTCCGAACAAAATGGCCGAAATATAAACATTGGCATCGGCAACAATCTTTAGCATTATTTCGCCGGGATTCCTGTTTGATATTCTCCTTCACATTCATCAATTATCTTTTCTACATCTCCCTCGTCTTTGATTCCCAGCCTTTGAGCTGTTTCCTCTCCCCATCTTCTTATCTGCTGCCATCTTCTCTCAGAGGTAATATATTGTTTCAACGCTTGCCGCAAAAGCTCGCTTTTTGAGATGCCTTTCTGGCGGGCTAGTTCTTCTACCTCCAAATATATTTCCGGAGGCAATGACATATTCACTATTTTGGTTTTCCTCGCCATACCCTCTCCTCAGTAAAGGAATTTTCTTACTGAATACAATTTAGCAGGTATGCAAAAGTGATGTCAAAAAGAAATCCCTTTGCCACAGCTTTGACATGCTACCACTTCTTCATCCCGGGAAAATTCCAGGAAGTTTATTCCTCTACCGCGAGGTCCCTTATCGCTTCAAGCTCCTTCCCGTTCTCGGGCCCACCCAGCGTCACGCAACCTCTTTCCTCGCCACGTATGAACGATTCCACAAGCTCACGCGCGTCGCTATCGGCAAACTGGATGGGAGGGGATTTCATAAAATAAGATGACGGACCTACCAGCGCACCGGAAAGGCCCCTGTCAATCCCCAGCTTGCAGCACCTCACCGCATCGATTACTATCCCTGCCGAGTTTGGCGAATCCCAGACCTCGAGCTTCAGCTCCATGTTCAAGGGAACTCCTCCGAAAGCCTCACCCTCGCACCTTATATGAGCCCACTTGCGGTCGGTAAGCCAGGGCACATGGTCGGATGGTCCTATGTGGATGCAATCGCTTTCGATGGGTTGGTCTAGTTGGGACAACACAGAGTTGGTCTTCGATATCCTCTTGGACTCGAGTCTCTCCCGCTCGAGCATGTTTCGGAAGTCCATGTTGCCCCCAATGTTTAGCTGACTCGTTCTCTTTAGGTGAACACCCCTATCGCTGAAGAGTTTGGCAAGCATCCTGTGCACTATAGTTGCTCCAACCTGGCTCTTGACATCATCCCCAATTATCGGAACGCTCGCCCTACGGAACTTCCCCTGCCAAGCCTCGTCACTCGCGATAAAAACGGGGATACAATTGACCACCCCGCACCCAGCTTTGAGAGCTTCGCTTAAGTAGTAGCGAGTAGCCTTCTCACTTCCAACAGGGAGGTAGTTAATCAAAACATCAACCCCGTTTTCCTTCAAGACTTCCGCAACGTTGACCGGCTGTTCGCGGCTCTCCTCCACAACTTCGCGGTAATACTTCCCAAGTCCATCTAGCGTAGTCCCCCGGAGCACCTCCACTCCAAGAGGTGAAACATCCGAAAACTTCTCGGTATTGTTCGGCTCCGTAAAGATAGCCTCGGAAAGGTCCTTGCCTACCTTGTTCTTGTCCACGTCAAAGGCGGCAACAAACTTGACGTCTTTTATATGATAAGGCCCTATCCTCACATGCATTATCCCCGGCACGTTTTCGCCATCCGTCACTTCCCTGTAAAACTCAACTCCCTGAATCAAGGAAGATGAACAGTTTCCAACCCCCACTATTGCCACTCTTACTTCCGACATCGTAAGTTGCCTCCTAATCTCACACGCCATGGGCAGTGGAAATTTCTCCCTCTTGCCCGCTAATCTCAATTCCAGCCTGGGCGGAATTGCTCAAATTCTCTAAAACTTCTCTCTCCTGTTCTATCAACCTGTTGAGCCACCTGATATCACTTTTTACAATCTCGGCTCTGTGGCTAAAAAGCCCGGCGCGGTACCTGTCTCCCTCTTTTCCACCAGACCGATATTTTTTGAACTTTTTCGCCTGCTCTTCCAGGTGATTGCGCCTGCGCTCGAGAAGCTTAAGCCTTGTAGCTGGGTCAAGATACTCGAAAAACGCCATCCTGAGCTCGAACTCCTCACTACTTTTGGACTGCGGGCTTTGACCCTCCTCCACCAGCAACCCCAAAAAACGCTTTTCGCCCGCAGGTGTAATCCTGTAAACGTTCCTGGTGCGGGTCTTTTCCTTGACGGAGTAAGCGCGCTCTATGAAACCAGACTTCTCGAGCCTCTTCAAGGCAGGGTAAAGAGAGCCATAGCTCACAGTCCAAAAGTGCCCCAGGATGTAAGTGAGCCTCTTCTTTAGCTCGTAGCCATGCATTGGCTTTTCCTTGAGCAACCCCAGTATTGCGGGCTCTAACATCCAACCTCCCCGAAACATCATAAAATATCAAATCGATATATCCTGCGTAAATTATATATCGGTAAGATATATTGTCAATATATTGGAGTAAGAAAGGCGGGAATGTAACAAGATGAAATACAAGAAAGGTTCCTTCCCATTTCACGTAGTTTTTGCAATTTAATATAGCAGGAAGTAGCAGGAGGCTGTCAATTATCTTACGAGCTCGAATCGAGGGAATATGGTGAATTTTGACCTAGAAAATTGGGTGGACCATCCCAAAAACCCACTAATAGAGCCACCATGGCCAAGCCCACTGGTTGGTGACCCGTCCGTGGTTTTGCCAGGAGACTCCCCTGACGGAAATTGGCACATGTTTTTGAACACGGTTTTCGGAATCTACCACTACATATCGGATGAGGGTATAAATTGGAGAAAAGGCAAAAGAATTTTTTCCGGCTGGAGGGCGTTTGTCTTCCAGGAGAATGGCTTTTATTACCTCTTCTACGAGGAATATAAAACGCCCTTTCGCTCAAAGATAAGAGTTAGAACCTCAGGCGATTTGAAATACTGGTCGGAGCCGCAAACGATACTCGAGCCATCCTTGGACTGGGAAGGCAGGATATATAGAACCAATGGAAATCCTTGCTTGGTCAAAAAAGGTAATACCTACATGCTTTATTACAGCGCTGGGCAGATCTTCCTGCGGGATTTGGGCTTTACCGAACCCAGATATATATGTCTCGCGCTGGCAAACGAGATATTCGGGCCTTACGAGAAATTGGAAAAAC
>JAQURN010000026.1 GCA_028715585.1 Actinomycetota bacterium
TGATTAGAATCAGATGAAAATACTCGTACATACTTGTTGCGCTCCATGCTTAATCTATCCGTATGGGATTCTTTCCCGGCGAGGTTATGAAGTAGTTGCCTTTTACTACAATCCCAATATCCATCCTTTTAGGGAATACCAGAGGAGATATTCCACCCTTGCCGATTATTGCGAGAAAGAAGGAATAGAGCTTGAGGTTGGACCTTATGAAATGGAGCGTTATTTTCAAGAGGTCTTGCCCAACTTGAGCGAGCGGTGCGACTATTGTTACCGGACGAGGCTTTCCATGACCGCGAAGAAAGCCAGGGAGCTTCGAATCGGCGAGTTCACTACCACCATTCTCTCGAGCCCTTACCAAAACCTCGACCTTGCGAGAAAAGCGGGAACCGAGGCGGCAATCGAGTATGGTGTCCTTTTCCTCTTCGAGGACATGACCGATGGTTACCGTGAGTCAGTGAGAATTTCCAGGGAGTCCGGCATGTACCGCCAGCCATATTGCGGATGCGTTTTTAGTGAGAAGGAAAGATATTATAAGGGTTATTTACCAAGATGAAGACGGACCTCTTTGATTACTACCTCCCCAATGAATTGATAGCGCAAGAGCCACTGCCCCAGAGAGATTCAAGCAGATTGATGGTGCTCCAGCGCTGCACGAAGGCCATCGAGCATCGGAGGTTCTCAGAAATTCCCCACATTTTGAACGAGGGTGACTGCCTCGTTTTGAACACCACCAGGGTCTTTCCTGGCAGACTTCGTTTCCTGAAACGAGAAACAGGCGGGAAGGTGGAACTTCTTCTTGTTCGAAAGGTGGCTTCTTCAAGGTGGGTTTGCCTTTCGAAGGGCGCCTCGCTTAGAAATGGGACATTGCTGGTTTCCGCTTGCGGCAATCTTGCGGCACAGGTTGTGGAGGGTTGGAGTGAGGGGCGAGTTACAGTCCTTTTCACCGACCCTCACGATGGGCATCCATTGAGGGATGATGAGATATTCGCCTGTGGTGAAATCCCTCTCCCACCCTATATTCGCGGGGATATTTCCGATAGCGAGCGTTACCAGACCATCTATTCGAGAAACGAAATCAGTGCTGCCGCTCCCACCGCGGGTTTACACTTCACAGATGAGCTTTTGGGGAAATTGCGCGAAAGGGGTATTCGTTTAGCGGAAATAGAACTTGCCGTTGGAATGGATACCTTTGTACCAGTAAGAGAGGAAGAAATTGAGAAGCACCAGATTCACGCGGAGTGGTTTGAAATCGGCGAGGTCGCTGCCGAGATGATAAACCAGACAAGGAAAGAAGGTGGGAGGATTGTCGCCGTTGGAACGACCTCCGTCCGTTGCCTAGAGACCGCGTCTCGCGATGACGGGATAATCTATCCAATGAAGGGCTATACTTCTCTCTTCATACTGCCAGGGTATGAGTTCAAGACTATTGACACGCTCCTTACCAATTTTCACTTCCCACGCTCCACGCTCCTGGCGCTTGTTTCGGCATTTGCTGGAAGGGAACTAATCATGAAGGCTTACGAGATGGCGGTGAGGGAGAAATACCGTTTTTACTCGTTTGGGGATGCTATGCTCATTCTCTAACAGGAAGGAGAATTTTGTGAGCGCGAGCGATGTTTGATTCCACTAAGTCAAAGCCAAGGGCAAAACATTTTTCTTTCGAGGTTACCCATACTGACCAATCTACGCGCGCGAGATGTGGGCTCCTGCGTGTTGGAAACCATACAATCGAAACCCCGGTCTTCATGCCAGTTTCGGCTCAAGGGGCGGTGAGGACGCTGAAGCCGGGGGAGGTAGGAGGCTGTGGCTACGAGATACTGCTTGCCAATGCCTATCACCTCATGCTCAGACCTGGAATAGACATCATAGAGTCTTTGGGGGGTATTCATTCCTTTATGGCATGGGAAGGCTCGATTTTGACTGACTCTGGTGGTTACCAGGTCATGAGCCTCGCGCCTGGAGTCGAGGTAACCCCCCAAGGGGTGTCTTTTCTCTCCCCACTTGGCGGAGAAAGGGTTTTTATGACGCCGGAGAGTTGCGTAGAGGCGCAGTCCCGCCTTGGTTCCGACATAGCGATGGCTCTGGATGAGTGTCTTCCTTATCCCTCTGACCCAAGGAGAGTGGAGGAATCTGTAAGCCTAACTATTGAGTGGGCTCGAAGATGTTTAGAAGAGGCAAAAAGAAGATCTCAGACAATATTTGGTATTGTTCAGGGAGGATTCCTCTCCGACGCGCGAAAAAGATGTGTGAACGAAATCTGTGGTATGGGATTCGATGGTTATGGCATCGGAGGGTTAAGCGTCGGCGAACCTCGCGAGGTTACACTTGAAATAGCCAACGAGACCGCCCGAGAGCTCCCGGAGGAGCTTCCACGTTATCTCATGGGGGTAGGTGACCCCTTGACCATTATCCAGGCTTCCTCCCTCGGGATAGATATGTTCGATTCCGCTTTTCCAACCAGGATTGCCAGAAATGGAACCGCGCTTGTTGGTTTCGAGCGGTTCAACATGCGGAATGCCCGCTTTGCAAGAGACCCTGGCCCTCTTGACCCGAAGTGCGATTGTTACGCGTGCCGCCACTTCTCCAGGGCGTTTATCCGCAACCAGGTGGTGGCGGGGGAAATACTTGGTCTTCATCTTTTGAGTATTCACAACCTCTTCCAATTGTCTAAACTTTTTGAGAAGATACGAGGCTACACGAGAGAAGGGAAATTTAGCGGCTTTTTGAAGGAAGTAGAAGCCTTGAGGTGCTAGAAAACCAGAAGTGCGATATTATTCGGGCTTGAGCATTTATTTACATTCAGGATTACCTTGGTTCACTCAATTGAGCTAGGTGAATCCGCTAAAGTAGGAAGGAAAAAGGTGAATCGTATGAAAGGTGTTTTAATCTCGAGCATGCTTCCCCTCATGCTTTTGCTTCAGGAAACCAGCGGCAAGACAAAAACCACACAGCAGTCTGGAGCTGGAACCTGGAGCATGTGGTTAATGTTGGCGGCGATGATTGTGATTTTCTATTTCCTGTTGATAAGACCGCAGCGGAAGCGCACTCAAGAACACGAACGCATGATGTCCAGCGTCGAAAAGGGGGATGAGGTGGTGACTATCGGTGGAATCCACGGAACTGTTAGAAAGGTTACTGACGACAGCGTCTTCATCGAAGTTGACAAAGGTACGAGAATAAAGTTTTCCAAGAATGCCATAGCAAGGAATTTGACGGAGCACATTGAGGAAGAGGAGGAAGAGGAAGAAGAGGAAGAAATAGTTGAGGAAGGCGAAGGGAAGGGCACAGAGGACACAGATTCCGATGAGACTTAAGTCCTCACCCGCTATGCCCTAAGAGGCTACCTCTTTCTTTTTTAATTCAAATGGCGAAGAAGACTAGGAAAAACATCTTATCCATAGCTTTGGTTTTTCTCGTTCTTGCGGGCCTTTACGTCGGCAGGTTTGTCTTTGACCTCGAGCCGAAATTGGGGCTCGATTTGAAGGGGGGAACAAGCCTCGTATATAAGGCGAAGGCGACTCGCGGTAAGAAGGTAAGTCAGTCTGACCTTAAAAAGACCGTCGAGATAATCAGAAAGAGAGTTGACCGTCTTGGCATGACTGAGCCAGACATTGCCATTCAAGGGAGCGACAACGTAGTCGTTCAGATGCCTGGGATACATGACCCTGAGAGGGCGAAAGAAATCGTTGGAAAGACGGCGCAGCTCGAGTTCAGGCTGGTGCTGGATAGCAAAGAAGAGAGCGAAGCCAAAGCCGCCGGGTGGAAACTCAGTAAAGGGAAAGAGCTGAACCCAGACAGTGAAGTCATCCTTCCTCTGGAGGAGGGGGGAAAAGCCTTCTGGCTCAAGCTCGGGCCCACCCAGTTGATGGGGGACATCATCAAGAGGGCTCAGGTTGCCTATAGCCAGGAAGGGAAGCCGATTGTCAGTTTCGAGCTTACCGAAGACGGGAAGAAAAAATTTGGTGATTTGACCACCGCGAACCAAGGGAAACAGCTTGCGATAGTGCTCGATTATATGGTTGAGTCCGCGCCCAATATCAAAGAGCCGATTACAGATGGGCGAGGGCAGATAGAGGGCGACTTTACCGAGAGCGAAGTCAAAGATTTGGCACTCGTCCTTAATACGGGCGCGCTTCCCCTTTCGCTCGAACTGGTGAACGAGATGGATTTGACGGCGACACTGGGGGAGGACGCTTTGAAGAAGAGCCTCATCGTCGGCGCGATTGGTCTCGCCCTTGTGGGGCTGTTCATGCTTATCTTCTACCGAATGCTCGGCTTTGTAACTTGTTTCTCTCTAGCCATATTTATCGCGCTGATGTACGGGTTTATAAGCGTCCTTGGGAATTTCTGGACTCTCACTCTCGCTGGAGTCGCGGGGATTGTGGTTTCCATCGGGATGGCTGTCGATTCGAGCATAGTTTACTTTGAGCGTTTGAAGGAAGACGTACGCGCTGGAAGAACGATAAGGGTTTCCGCCGAGAGGGCATACAAAAGCGCTTTCAAGACCATACTCTCGGCTGACGCGGTTTCTCTAATAGCCGCTGTGATTCTCTACGTTTTCTCCGTGAGCTCGGTGAAGGGTTTTGCTTTCACCCTTGGGATGTCAACCATCTTTGATGTTTTTCTCTCCTACTTTTTCACCAGGCCTGTGACTGCCTTTCTTTCCCTTCTGCCTTTCGCCTCGAAACCAGCTGCCATCAGGGTTCGCGCGGAGGGTTTGCAAGAAGCAGGAGGTTCGCCTGAATGAAATCTTTGGCTAAGAGCGAATTCGAATTCGTTGGCAGAAAACGAATATGGCTCTCGCTTGCTGGCTTTTTTGCGTTGCTTGTCGCCGTTTTGCTTATTGTAAAGGGGCTTAATTTCGGGATTGACTTCAAGGGCGGCACCGAATTAGACATCAGGTGTAAGGCTGGAATTTCTGTGGGCAAGGTTCGCGGAGTGCTCTCCGAGTTCGGGTATGGCAAGGCGAGAATTCAGGAGGGCGGGAAGCGCGAAGGGAAACCAGTATTCCTCATAAGGACCCCCAAGATGGAGGAAAAAGAAAGAAAAGCTATACTTTCTGCGCTCGAGGAAAAGGCGGGCATGGAAAGCGTGGAGCAGGTTGTAGATGTGGGACCTGGGTGGGGGTCTGAGGTTACAAAGCAGGCGGTAATCGCTCTCGCCATATTCCTCGTGGCGATTCTTCTATATATAAGCGTTCGTTTTGAGTTCAAGATGGCGATTAGTGCGATTCTCGCCCTTTTTCACGACGTGCTTTTCACTGTAGGGGTTTATTCCCTGGTGGGAAGGGAGGTCAACCCAGCGACTGTAATCGCGGTCCTTACCATACTTGGCTATTCCCTATACGACACCATAGTTGTCTTTGATAGGGTCGCGGAAAACACCGGCGAGCTGAGCAGGCAGAGCAAAATGACGTATTCACAATGCGTCAACGTTTCTGTAAACCAGTGCCTTGTGAGGTCTATAAACACTTCGTTGACCACCCTTCTCCCCGTAGGGGCGATTCTCTTGTTTGGGGGAGAAACGCTTAAAGACTTCGCCTTCGCGCTTTTTTTCGGCATCATCGCTGGCACCTATTCGAGCATATTCATCGCGCCATCCTTGCTTTCCATCTGGAAGGAAAGGGAGCCGAAATATGTTGCCTACCGCGAGAGCGTCGCGCGCAAAAAATCCCATGAGGGGCGGGCGGAAAAGGCAACCGCCGCCCTCCCTCGGCAGAAGAAAGCTGCCTCCTCGGCAGCTCCAACTCCTATCCCCAAGGCTCGAGAGGTTTCTTCTAAGCTCGAGCCCCCAACGCCCAAGCCCAAGCCGAAAACTCGGGTATCTTCCAGTGCCAAAGACAGAACAAAGGGACCAGGAAGCGCAAAGAAAAAGAAGAAAAAGAAAAAGAAGTGAGCGAGAAAATAGAGAAGAAAGAAGAACCCGGTTCAACTGAGCGTTTTTTTAAGTTTACTCGAGAGTACCTGGGCAAAGCAGACCAGAGAAAGGTCAAGAAGGCATATCGTTTCGCGCTCGAGGCGCACCGTGGCCAAATGAGAAAATCTGGCGAAGCCTACATCGAACACCCCCTCGCGGTAGCAACTTTCCTTGCTGAGGCAAAGCTCGATAGCGATACCCTTTGCGCCGCGCTCCTGCACGATGTCGTTGAAGACACGCCCTTGACGCTCGAAGATTTGAGAGAAGAGTTCGGGGAAGAGGTTGCCCAAATCATAGACGGCGTAACCAAGCTCGATAGGTTCAAGTTCGGTTCGGTTGAGGAAGAGCAGGCTGAGAACATAAGGAAGATGCTCATTGCCGTCGCGAAGGATATAAGGGTGATACTCATCAAGCTTGCTGACAGGCTGCACAACATGCAGACGATTTCGGCTTTGCCGGAGGGGAAACGTCGCAGGATAGCCGAGGAGACGGTGGAGATATACGCTCCACTGGCGCACAGGTTTGGGATGTCACAGTTGAAGGGGAAATTAGAGGACCTCTCTTTCGAGGTTCTTCATCCCGAGCGCTACCAGAAGATAAAGATAATGGTCCGTGATAGAAGAGAGGAAAGGGAAAGGTATGTCGAGTTGGCGATAGGGGAACTTTCCTCCTATTTGAGAGAGAACAAACTCAAAGCCCAGATATCGGGAAGGGTAAAGAATTTTTACAGCATATACGAGAAGATGCTTAACCGGGGCATAGATTTCGACGAAATCATGGACCTGATTGCGGTGAGGGTGATAGTTGATACCGTGCGGGATTGTTACGCGGCACTCGGCTTAGTCCACTCTTTGTGGAAACCAGTCCCCGAGCGGTTCAAGGATTACATCGCGATGCCTAAGTTCAATATGTATCGCTCCCTTCATACCGTAGTGGTTGGTCCTGAAGGAAAACCTTTGGAGATTCAGATAAGAACAAAAGAGATGCACCAGACGGCGGAATATGGAATCGCCGCTCACTGGCTTTACAAGGAATCCAACCGCTCAGAATTGAGCTGGAAAGCCTGGCTCAAGCAAGTGATGGAATGGCAAAGCGAACTCAAAGACCCACAGGAATTCATGAAGACCTTAAAGATTGACCTCTTTCAGGATGAGGTTTTCGTATTTACGCCCAAGGGCGAGCTTAAGTCTTTGCCTAAAGGAGCGACCCCACTGGATTTTGCTTACTCCATCCACACAGATGTGGGTCACCGCTGTATCGGAGCCAGGGTAGGTGGAAAGATGATGCCTTTGACTTACCAGCTTCAGACGGGCGACGTGGTAGAGATTCTCACTTCCAAGTCGGGGGGTCCAAGCCGAGACTGGGTTAACATCGTGGTCACCTCGCGCGCGAGAAACAAAATCAGGCAGTGGTTCAGTCAGGAGAGGCGAGAAGAGGAAATAAGTGCTGGCAAGGAAGCGCTAGAGGGTGCTTTGGATAAAGCGGGCGTTAAGCTTGGTGGAAGAAAGCTCCTTTCCGTTCTTCAACATATAGCGGCGGATTATAATTGCGAGGAAGTCGAGGATTTTTTCAGGCTCATCGGCGCGAAACATTACTCTGCCTCCAGAGTAGCAGCCGAGATTAAGGACTACCTCGGGGAGGAGGTGCCTCCTGAAAGAGAGGCCGCGCCCGAAGTTCCCAAGCTTGCTGACCGAGAACGTTTGACTCAGAGGATTAGGGTCGAGGGCATAGATAATGCTCTCATCACCCTAGCGGGGTGTTGCAATCCTTCTCCTGGCGACTCATTGGTGGGCTTTATAACTAGGGGAAGGGGCGTTTCTGTTCACAAGAAGGACTGCCCCAACATTTCTAGGCTTTCACCCGAGAGAGTCATCAATGTTTCCTGGGAGAGAGGAGGAGCTGAACCTATGGTGGTGGAGGTATGTATCAGGGCGGTCGATCGCCCGAAACTTGTGAGAGATATCACCACGGTTCTCGGCGACCACCAGGTAAATATAATTTCTGCCTCTTTTTCTCTTGGCGCGCAAAATGCCGCCACAAGCACTTTTACCTTCGAGGTGGCGAGCAAGGCTCACCTAGGTGAAATAATGAGAGAGCTCAAAAAGGTTGATTCTGTCCTCGAGGTGACGGAGGTGAGGGAGGAGAGGCTGTCCATCTGAGGGCGCGACTTTTCGGAGGGTACCATTCGGGCTGTAGTTCAAAGAGTTGCCAGCTGTAGCGTATCCGTGGAAGGGACGCAAGTTGGAAGGATTGGCGAGGGTTTACTTGTTCTGGTTGGCGTTGCGAAGACCGACGATGTTTCTAACGCGGAGTATCTTGCCGAGAAAATTTTGAACTTGCGCCTCTTTCCAGATTCAAGCGGCAAGATGAATCTCTCTATCCTGGATACGGGGGGAGAGATGATGGTTGTAAGCCAGTTCACGCTCGTCTGTGATTTGCGCAAAGGAAGGAGGCCTTCTTTCGAAGGCGCCGCGGAACCTTCCCAAGCGGAAGAGCTCTACAAGCGCTTTGTTTCTTTCCTCGAGAAATCCGGGCTCGAGGTGAAGACTGGGAAGTTTGGCGCCTTGATGATGGTGGATTTGAGGAATTGGGGCCCCCTGACCTTTGTGATAGACACTCCTGTTTGAAGCCTGCCCCCGTTCGCTTTTTGCTTTATACTCACTTTGGCATGAGTAACGTAAATCAGACTGAAACGGAAAATTGCAAAATAACGAGGATGCCAGTTGGTTTTGTAGAAGCCAACTGCTATGTGGTAGAGCTCGAAGGAAATACCTGCTTTATAATAGACCCTGGCGCGGAGGCGAGAAAGATACTCGCGCTTGTTTCTAGCCTCTCTTGCGTGGGAATACTTTGTACCCATACGCACCTCGACCACATTGGCGCGATGGCTAAGGTGGCGAAAGGTACTGGAGCCCCCATTTTTTTGACCAGCGAGCAACGTCAAATCCTTTCGGGTTCATCGGTTTCGGGCTTCGCGGCGAGACTGGGTGCTTTTTTGGTTTCGAAACTCCGTTCAGACGAGCACAAAGAGTGTGGAAACAAACTCGATTTCGGGGGCTTTGAGATTTCAGTTTTGAAGACTCCTGGTCATACCTCCGACTCAATAAGTTTTCTATGTGAGGCAGGGGTTTTTACCGGAGACCTTCTCTTTAGGCACGGCGTGGGTGGAACCTACTTAAAGGGAAGTTCATTAGAGGAACTCAGGCATTCGGTAGTGACAGAGATTTTCCCTCTTGGCGATGACACAATAGTGTTTCCTGGTCATGGTCCCGAGACAACCATTGGCGAGGAGAGGAGGAATAATCCTTTTCTTTGAGGACTTGGTGGAACGATGGCGCTGAATTATAGGGCTCCGAAGGGAATGAAAGACAATGTTGGCTCCCAGCAGGAAGAGCTGGAGGAAATTTTTCGCCTTTCCTCCGATTTGTTTCGCCTGCATGGCTACATGATGATATCAACTCCCATCCTGGAGCCTGCTGGCCTTTTTACAAGAACCATTGGGGAGGCAAGCGACATAGTGAAAAAGGAGATGTATTCGTTCGAGGATAGGGGAGGAGAAGTGCTCGCCCTCAGGCCCGAAGGGACGGCTCCAATCATGAGAGCGTACCTGGAGGGGGGGCTCAAGTCCCGCGGGCTTCCGCAGAAACTTTTCTATTATGGGCCGATGTTTAGGAGGGAAAGGCCACAGGCTGGGAGATACAGGCAGTTCCACCAGGTGGGGGCGGAAGTTTTGGGAAGCGATTCTCCTCTTGCCGACGCGGAGATAATATCCATTTCGGCAAAGCTCTTCGGAGCCCTGGGAGTCCAGGATTATACCCTTCTTCTAAATAGCCTCGGTTGTAGGAAGTGCCAAAAGGATTATCTCGCGATTCTCTGCCCTTACCTGGAAGAGGTGAAGGAAGACCTCTGCGAGCAGTGCTTGGTGAGGGCTCGGCAGAGCCCTTTGAGGATTTTCGACTGCAAAGAGGCATCCTGCCAGGACGCCCTTTCTCACGCCCCTATGATTGTTGATTTTCTGTGTGAGGGTTGCGGAAGGCACTTTAGCGAGCTACAAGAATATCTTGACTTGATGGGCATCAACTATCGCGTCGAGCCTCTCTTAGCCAGGGGTTTGGATTATTATTCTCGTACCGCCTTCGAGTACCAATTCGACGAGCTTGGGGCAAAGAGTACCGTCTCCGCCGGGGGGCGCTACGATTACCTTGCCGAGGAGCTTGGAGGCTCTCCTACTCCTGGGGTTGGTTTCAGTCTTGGGGTGGAGCGCCTTCTCATCCTTTTGCGCTCAAGGGGCAAGACCCCCCTCAAGGCTTACGGGCTCGATGTATATGTAGCCCCTGCCTCCGCTTCCTACAAGAAAGCCGCGTTATTGATTCTCGAAAGGTTGAGGAGTGCCAAGATTAGAAGCGATACCGATTTTCTTGACAGAAGTCTCAAGGCGCAAATGAGGGCGGCTGACCGCTTGGGTGCCAAGCTGGTTCTCATCGTGGGAGAAGAGGAAAGGCAAAGAAACGTGGTTGTGCTCCGTGACCTCGCTGGGAAGAAACAATGGGAAATTCCAGTGGAGGATATAGAGCGGGAGGTGAACAATTTCCTCGAGAGGAAGAGAGTTGATGATGGTGATGGGTGATTCTATGAAGTCTTCGTTTTCCTTTGATTTGAAGCGCGACCACATGTGCGGGCTCCTGGGCGAGTCGGACGTTGGCGAAGAGGTTGTTCTCAACGGGTGGGTCGCGAGCAGGCGCGATCACGGCTCACTGATTTTTGTTGATTTGAGGGATGCCGAGGGAATCGTCCAGGTTGCATTTGATCCTTCTTCCTCACCCCAGGCGCATGCGCTCGCGGGAGAGCTGAAATCCGAATATGTCATCGCGGTGAAGGGTCTGGTGAGAAAAAGACCAGCCGGCTCAGAGAACCCTTCAATTAAAACCGGAGCCGTGGAGGTGTTGGCTCTTTTCGCTAAGGTCATAAACCCCTCGGAGACTCTTCCTTTCGAGCTGAAAGAGGATTCTTCCGTGGATGAAAAACTGAGGCTCAAATATCGCTACCTCGATTTGAGACGGCAGGCGATGCGGAATTCCATCGAGCTTAGACATCGGGTGACTCACGCTGCCCATGAGTGCCTCGATTCGATGGGATTTTTAGAGATAGAAACTCCTCAGTTAACAAAAAGCACCCCTGAAGGGGCTCGGGATTTCCTTGTTCCCTCACGCCTCCAGCCTGGGCGTTTCTTTGCCTTACCGCAATCTCCCCAGTTGTTCAAGCAGGTGCTCATGGTTTCGGGCTTCGAGCGTTACTACCAGATAGCGCGCTGTTTCAGAGATGAAGATTTGAGAGCCGACCGCCAACCGGAGTTCACTCAGATTGACATAGAGATGTCTTTTGTGGATGAGGAAGACGTAATAGGGACGACGGAGAGATTGATTTCCTCTATTTTCCAAGCTGCGCTGGGCATATCTATGGAAACGCCTTTTCAAAGGATTTCTTACCAGGAAGCAATGGAAAGGTATGGAACTGACAGGCCCGATCTCCGCTATGAGTGTGTGATGGCAACTCTCGATGAAGTATTTTCCAAGACCGAATTTAGGGTATTCGCCGAAAGCCTGAAATCCAAAGCTTCTATAAGAGGGTTGGGAATCAAAGGTGGCTCATCTTTCTCCCGCTCCGAGCTAGATTCGTGGGAGAGGCGAGCAAAGGACATGGGAGCGCGGGGGCTTTTGTGGTTTGTTTTGGAAAAAGGCACTCTCTCTTCCCCGGTCTCCAAGTTCCTTTCTTCTGAGGAAAAGAAGGGAATCATCGATTCGCTGAGGCTCGAGGATGGCGACGCTGCTTTCATCCTTGCCGGCGAAAGGCAGCAGTCGGATGACATACTTTTCCAGCTCCGCCGCCAGGCTGCCGAAAGGCTAGGGCTCGTGGACGAAAAGAGCTTCAAAGTGGTATGGGTCGTCGATTTTCCACTTCTCTCCTACAACGCTTCTGAGGAGAGATACGATTCGCTGCATCACCCTTTCACTAGCCCGACACCCTCTTCCCTCGCCTTTATCGACCAGGATCCCTTGAAAGCTCGTGCCAGGGCGTACGACGTTGTAATAAATGGCATCGAGATAGGAGGGGGATCGATAAGAATTCACCAAAGGGACGTTCAGGAAAAGATGTTCAATCTTCTAGGGATTTCCCGAGAGGAATACAAAAGCAAGTTTGGATTCCTCCTGGAGGCTTTAGAATATGGCGCGCCTCCCCATGGCGGCATAGCGCTTGGTCTCGACCGACTCGTTATGC
>JAQURN010000027.1 GCA_028715585.1 Actinomycetota bacterium
CTCATGAGAGTGGAAAGTGTGTGTTAATGGTAACTCACGACGAGAGCATACTGAACGTATCCGATAGGGCTTTCCGCATGACAGATGGGCGCCTGCTTGAAATGGGCGTCGTATAGATTTCGTGCAAAGGGATGGTCAATTCTGCTCGGAGGAAGACAATGACGATGACAACAAGAACAAGAAGCGCAAGAAGAGCAGTTTGGTTTCTGGCGGTGGTCGCATTTCTGGGAGCACTAGTTATGTTTACGGGCTGCGGATCGACAAAGTCAACGAAGTCAACCACGAAGAAGAGCTCGGCGACGGTGAGCGAAGAGACCCTGGGGGTACCAATCTACCCAGGAGCCACCAAAGTCGATGTGAGCGAGTTCAAGCCCGAGCGGGGTGGCGGCCCCAATGGGTCGAGCACTCAAGGCAATCCTTCCCCAGGAGGCTCTAGCAGTGATCCACCCTCGGTAAATCTCAACCCACAGAGCTCTACCGACACTCCTCCTCCGGGGAACCCAAATAATAGCCCACCGTCAGGAAGTTCCAACAGCAACCCTTCCCCAGGAAATTCTAATGGTGGTCCTCCAGGGGGGCGAATGGACGGCGGAACGATGCTCAAGGCCACGGATTCATTCGAAAAGGTTGTCTCTTGGTATAAGAATAAACTCTCGGCGAAGAAGGATTTCAAGGAAATAACCATGCCCTCGAGGGGAGAGTCGGACAAAAACCAAGAGTCGCGGGTTGGATTCTCTTTCAAATCAGGAGAAACGACAAAGATGGTAATGATTAGCAAAAACAATGCCGCCAACAATGAAGAAACGCTGATAATGATAGGGGAAGCCTCAGAGCAAATGCCCTCGAGCTCTTCGAACAGCCAGAACATCTAGGGCTCGCTGCGATTGAAGAGGGCGCGGACCATTGCCATTTCCCCAGATTCTCTAGATAATAAGCCAAGCATTCCCCATCAGTTCGCTCGAAGGTGGTTCTAAATATGTCATTAAATACCTCATGGAAAAGGTGTCATTTTCCACAGACAAATCTTGGAGGCCGCTTGAGAGAATTTTTAGAGAAGGAGAAAATTTGCCCTCGCACAATGATTTCATGAAACTCGCACTCGAGGAAGCAAAAGTCGCGGCAGCTGAAGGAGAAGTCCCGATTGGCGCGGTGCTGGTTTCCGGAGAAAAAGTCCTCGCCAGCGACCACAACCGCAGGGAAAGAACAAACGACCCGACCGCGCACGCTGAGATACTCGCAATAAGACGGGCATGCTTCGCAACTGGAGATTGGCGCCTGGAAGACTCTACCCTCTATGTCACCCTTGAACCCTGCCCAATGTGCGCAAGCGCAATGGTGCTCGCGCGCCTCTTTCGCGTAGTCTTTGGCGCCCCCGACATGAAAGCGGGCGCTTGTGGCTCCATCTACAACATAGCCCAAGACGGAAACCTCAATCACAAACTGGAGGTAATTGGCGGAGTCATGGAAGATGAATGCGAGTCTCTTATTCGAGATTTCTTCAATCGTTTAAGATAGAAGGAGAAACAAAAAGAATCGAAAGCGCTGGAGGGGTGTCCGAGCGGACGAAGGAGACGGTCTCGAAAACCGTTGTGGGCGCGAGTCCACCGTGGGTTCGAATCCCACCCCCTCCGCCATTTCCTTTTTCCCATGCTTTCCGCGGAATTCGAACCCAGGGGGGCTTATTTCCTTGCGGGGGGAGCATCCCCCCAGCAATCTAAGTTAGGGGGGTAGAGGTCGCGCAAGCGACCGTCCTAGGGGGGACGCGAAGTCCCTCCTGGAAGAGCGAGCGGGCGTAGTGCGTCTGCCCAAAGATGAGTGTTCATCGGTCTCCCGCGAGCGACGGTTCGTATCCACCCCCTCCGCCATTTCCTTTTTCCCATGCTTTACGCGGGATTCGAACCCAGGGGGGCTTATTTCCTTGCGGGGGGAGCATCCCCCCGGCAATCTAACTTAGAGGGGTAGAGGTTGCGTAAGCAACCGCGAGCGGGCGTAGTGCATCTCGGCGCAAGTGTTTTACTCTCTCTCCCGCGAGCGACGGTTCGTACTCCACCCCCTCCGCCACCATTTCCTTTTTCCCCGCAAAACAGCTGCGGAGTGTGACATCACTTCGCTGACTACATCGCCTTCACCGCCCTTGGTGCTAATCGGTGAGGCCTGCTGGGGAATAATCTCCCCCCTGTTCAGCCAAAGCCCTCCTCGCTTCTCTCTGCCCCCTTTGCCATAACTCCATTGTCTAGGTACGTTTTGACACCATCGAGGGAAGCTTTGCCTATCCCTGTTTTGGCACAGGCAAGTTGTGCAGCACGGAAACTGCACCACTTCATTGCTTCTGCCCTAGTGATTTCACTCTGCTGAGCTTCCAGGAAGATTTCAAGCTTCTTCCCAGAGGTCAGATTCCCACGCTCTTTCCTTCCCAAGTGTTATGGGGGCGTTTTACCCTCCTGGTGGAAAACACATTAGAGGAATCGGGCCTTGGCACACAATGACACGATTTTGTCGGAAATACCCAAAAGCAATCCAAAGGATTGGAAAAATCGGCGAAACATTAAATATAATGTCGGAAAAGCAAAGCACAACCTGGAAGAATAAACAAAGCTATGAACAAAGAGCGAAAAATATTCTTCATTGTAGTCAGCGGCGGGCACGATATTAATCGCCACTATCGCGAGACCATAAAAAACAAAAGGACTGTCGAGGAGGCCAAGCAATTTTTGAAGCACGATGAAGTTGGGAAACTTCGTGAACGCTTCCACGATCAACCATATAGCGTGTGGGGATCTGTTCCTGGTGAAAACAACATTCGCAACTGGGAAGCCATGGAGGCTGGCGATTATGTTGTGGTTTATCGAGCCGGAAAAATTATTCTAGCAGCCGAAATTGCAATGAAGGTTCGCAATCCCAGTTTAGCTGAGCACTTCTGGGGGATGGACACAAACGAAAAAACTTGGGAGTACATTTATTTCTTAATCAATGAAGTCGAAGTTAACGTCGACCAGGCCGAGCTTAATAAATATCTCGGGTATGCACCCAAATATTTTCCCCAAGGTCTTTCTAGGGTTAAGCAAGATAAAGCAAATAGGCTTTTATTTAAATATGGCGACCTTGTCTCCCTTTTGCAAAGAATTGAAAATGGAGAAGAGCCCGAAGAAATAGATGTCGAGAAAGCGGAAAAAGTCGAAGAAATTATTGATGAAGAAATTAAAAAATCACCAACGGTTCATGACGAAATACAATGGCGGTTAATCCGGCTGGGGAAAAAAGCAAATCTCGACGTTTGGGTTCCGCGGCATGACCAACGCAGGGAATACCGAGGCCAACGATTTAGAGATTTAGTTCTTCAGGAATTTGATGGAGCGCTCGATGTGCCTAGCTACATTCAAAATATCGACACGGTCTGGAAACTTGGTTTTTCAATCAAGTCGGCCTTTGAAATAGAACACTCCACCGCAATTTATTCGGGCATTTTAAGGCTGTCGGATCTTAGGGCGCTAGCTCCAAATTCAAATTACCCGCTTTTTATAGTTTCGGAAAGAGAGAGAAAAACAGAAGTGTTTCGGCAGCTTAAAAGGCCTACCTTTTCAAACAAGTATCTCAGTTTAGATAAAGCAGTGAAGTTTCTATCATACAATGCAGTCAGGCAACTCGATGAAGAGCTAAAAAGTGACCAAACGGGTTTTGACATCAGCTGGCTTCTAAAAAAGGCTGAATCCCCTACATAAACTCAATCAACTTGGAAAGGCTAAGGCCTCACAGGTGACACTATGCCGACCGTGTGATAGGTGTCTTTTCGCTTCTCCATCTTAAGAGGGCAGCGGTAGTTAAACCCAGCCGCGGCACTTCATGGCTTCTACGACTCGCTCGACTGCGACCACGTAGGCAGCCTTGCGCATGTTAATACCCATCTTCTTCGAGGTCTCCAGGACTGCTCTGTATGCAGCGGTCATCTTGCTGTCAAGCTTGCTATAAACCTCTTCCTCAGTCCAACGGGAAAGGCTCATGTTCTGAACCATCTCGAAGTAAGAGACGGTGACCCCTCCCGCATTGCAAAGGAAGTCGGGAATTACGTGGATGCCTTTCTTGAAGAGAATCTCATCCGCCTCGGGAGTAGTGGGGCCATTCGCCAACTCGGCGACTATCTTCGCTTTGACGTCGCCAGCGTTCTCGGCAGTAATGACACCTTCAATAGCCGCTGGAATAAGTATGTCAACCTCGCTGGCAATGATGTCAGCCGCACACATCGGGACAGTCTCGGGATAGTTGGCTACCGTCGAGGTTTCCCTCTTGTGACGGGCAACTCCATCAGGGTCTAAACCGTCGAGATCGCAAACGCCGCCCTTGGTGTCGCATACGGCAACAACCTTCGAACCAAACATCTCTTTTACCAACCTAGCAGCATTATAGCCAACGTTGCCATAGCCTTGGATAGCTACGGTGGCGTTCGCCAAATCGATCCCCAGCTCACGAGCAGCCTCTCGGATAGTGTACATGCCGCCTCTGGCGGTCGCGTCTCCCCTACCAGGTGAGCCACCAACACACACAGGTTTGCCTGTAACGACGCCAAACTGCGTACGTCCAACTATCTTTGAGTATTCATCCATCATCCAAACCATTATCTTGGGGCTGGTGTAAACGTCTGGCGCTGGTATATCCTGCTCGGGACCTATGAACTGCCAGATTGCCTTCACGTATGCCCTGCTAAGCCTCTCAAGCTCGCCATCCGACATCTTTTTGGTGTCGCAGACGATACCACCCTTGGCACCGCCAAGCGGAAGGTCAAGGAGAGCACACTTCCAAGTCATCCAAGCCGCAAGTGCCCTGACTGTGTCGATTGTTTCCTCCGGGTGAAATCTGATGCCTCCTTTTGTTGGTCCACGGGCATCGTTGTATTGAACCCGGAAACCCTCAAAGACCTTCGTCGTGCCATCATCCATCCGCACAGGCAAATTTACCCTTATCTCTCGAAGCGGATTTTTGAGCACCTCATGAACGCTGGGTTCCAACCTCATGATTTCGGCTACTTGCGCAAGTTGTTCCTGCGCTATCTCGAATGGATTGAGTTCAGTCATCTGCTTGACCTCCAAGTAGGGCACGCTTTATTCACCACCCGAAAAATACTAACACAAGACCAGAGCACCAAAAGCAATTTTTTGTGCAGGTGCGTGAAGCTATTCGGATTTGGGGGATGCGGGTTCGCGCAGTGGAAAAGCGCAAAGCGAGGGGAAGCAGGCACAGCCACAAATACGAAAGATGGGTCGTTAAACGAATCTCTCGAATCTTTCCTTCGTCGCCTTACAGATTGGACAGGTCTGGGGTGGCTCCTCTCTGGCGCATAGATAGCCACAAACCCTACATCTCCAAACTGGAAGAGGAAGGCTAGATATCCTCTCTATGACTTCTCCCTTTTGGGCTTCTTGTGCTGCTTGAGCTTTTTGAGCCCTCTCCTCTTTGGAAAGCCGACGCTCTGGGATTGGATTTTTCAAATCTTCCTCACTAGCGCCAGGGGATACATAGAGGCAACAATAGCAGCGGCTATATTGGGCAAGGTCTAAATCCCGATAATCGCAAGGGCAAATGATGTCTAAATCTTCTTCCTTTGAGCCAGAAGCCAGGCGGCAAGGGCAGTTAGGGTAACCATATCTCCTCTCATTTACGAGAAGCGACCTGACCAACTCCAATGTCAAATCCATGTCCGGATTGAGGTGATAACCTGCTTTTTCTGCCTCATCCTTCAGCTTTTTGTAATATTCCTCGACTTCATCTGGCGATGGCTCGCTCACTGGCTTCCCCCCAGAGCTTCCTTAATCTCGTCCTCCTTGAACCCAACTATCACCCTCTCGCCATCTATAACGAGGGTAGGAAAAGACAGCTTCTCATTCCATCTCGCTACTTCCTGGGCGACCCTCTTTCCCTCCTCCTTGGGCACCAAATCTACATCGATGTAGCTGTACTCCACACCTAGATCGCTCAGCAGACCCTTCGTCTTCCCGCACCATGGACAGGTTGAGATGGCATAAAGCACAACCTCACCTACATTTTTCCCATCGACATGGTTCATCTCCATTTTTTCCTCCTGGTTCACGGTTAACACTATTAAGACCAGACGTCTCTCGTGTTTTTTATTCTCTCATCTTCTCCCCATGCACGGCAATCTTTTCGCAAGGATCCCCGTTACCGCTGTCTCTACTGTATAATCTTCGCGACTTATTTGGCTTTAACTTCCCGCGGGGATAGCACGAATAGGAAACTGTTGCATTCCAGAGTCATCTGTATGAATAATGTTTGATGTGAGTAAAGAATCTAGAAGAAAAACACGGTTGGCACATTGATTCAAGAGAACATAGCCATAATAACAATCGTCATAGCGGCCCTGCTGGTTATTGGGTTTGCCCTCATTATCTATCTCCTGTTGCGCCTCAGGCAGATACAGGGCGAATATAGAATCCTCAGCCGGGGCCTGGAAGGAAAAAACTTCGTGGAGGTAGTGAACGACAACATTCTCCATGTGGCTAACCTCTCAGAGGAAGTCGAGGAACTTTCAGAAAGATACGCCTGGGTCTTGAGGAGGATGGCTGGAGCACTCCAGCATGTAGGGGTGGTCAGATTCAACGCCTTCCGAGATTTAGGCGGAGTGATGAGCTTTTCCGTAGCGCTTCTGGATGACAGGGGAAACGGCATCGTCATCAGCTCAATATATGGAAGGACAGAGTCTAGAACTTACGCAAAGCCCATAGTGGAACGCACCTCTCAATACGAGCTCTCGCCCGAAGAGAAGGAGGCAATACGCCTTGCGATGCAGAGCAAAGAGAAGGGCGCGTTGCCAATCCAGAGAGTTGATGAAGAGCTCGAGGAGAAGATGGAAAAGCTTCGCCTCTTCCACGAACGTGAATATCAGGAAAAGACAGTCTCTAGAGCAGGCGCAGCTGAACCTGCTCGAGCCCCTGGAAGACCATCAGGAAGGCGAGAACGCCCTTATCCCAGGGGCTCAGCTGAACAATCACGCGAACGAGCGAGTGAAACGCGAAACCACCTTTCTCCCAGGCGGCAAACCGGAAAGACTCGAGCCGCGGACGAGCCCCCCGGCACGGCAGGCCAGCCAAGACCCTACGACCACACCGAGGAGTTATCTTCTTCCGAACTTGCTCCGGGATTCCATGGCGAAGCCGAGCAGGAAAGAGTCGCAAGAAGGGCACCCACAGGTCGGCATCGAGCAACACGCCCCGGAGAAAAGGGGGAAGCTGCCGAGCCGGATAAAGAGAGGACCACCCGCAGAGGCGCCGGTTTAAACACGCCAATCGAAAGGCTCCGCCGCAAGAGCCCTGAAGAGCGGGGTGAGAATCACAATGCCTAAAGTGGGTTATCTTGGGCCCAAGGGAACCTTCACCCAAGAGGCCCTTGAGACGTATTTCCCCTCGATTTATGAGGGCGCAATCCCATTTGCCACCGTTCCCGAAACCCTCTTTGCTATCGAGTCGGGTGAGGTAGAGAAAGGGCTGGTCCCCATAGAGAACTCCATCGAAGGGTCTGTAAACGCAACCCTCGACACCCTTGCCTTTGAGACCGACCTGCTTATCGAAGAAGAGGCAATACTTCCCGTGAGACACTGTCTGATAGTTCGCAAGGGCGTTCGGATGGAGGATATCCAGGGCATCATCTCGCACCCCCACGCAAGCGCCCAATGCAGGCGTTTTTTGCTGGAAAACCTCCCAAACGTGCCTGTCTTCGCGGCGAACAGCACAGCAGATGCCGCCCTGGAGGTTTCAAAGGCAGACAAGCCCCTCGCGGCACTCGCAACCAGGATAGCGGCTGAGATATATGGGCTTGAGGTCTTGAGGAAAGACGTCGAGGATTTTGCCCACAACGTTACGAGATTCGTGCTGGTAGGAAAAGAGCTATCACCAAAGACGGGCCGCGACAAGACGTCTTTGATTTGCTTCATCAAAGAGAACAGACCTGGGAGTCTTCTCGAAATCCTCACAACCCTTGCCTCGAAAGGCGTTAACCTCACCAAAGTGGAATCCAGACCAACGAAGAAGGCGCTCGGCGAATACTACTTCCTGGTTGACGCCGAAGGACATATCCAAGACGAACCCCTCAAAGAGGCAATTGAGGAATTGAAAGGGAAACTCAGAAAGCTCAAATTTCTCGGTTCCTATCCAGCCGCCGAGGCTCCCGCCGTTCTCGAAGAGGGAAGTTGAAACCACAAGGCTAGGAGTTGGTTTTGCTCGACATCGCGGTAATCAGAAACGAGCCAGAATCCGTAAAGGAGATGATGCGCCGCCGAGGGCTCTCCGGAGAACAGGAGAAGGTGGACCAGATAGTCGAACTCGACCTCGCACGCAGAAAAACTTTGGCAGAGGTAGAGCAGTTGAAGCATGAGAGAAACAAAGCCAGCGAAGAGATAGTCAGGCTCAAGCGGGAGGGGAAAGATCCCAGCAAGATAGTGGAGGAGATGAGGGAAACATCCGAGAGGATAAAGAATCTGGATGCGGAAGTTCGAGCCATCGACGAAAAGCTAGCAGAGCTCATGCTTTATATCCCGAACATCCCCCATCCAAGCGTTCCAGTTGGTCCGGATGAGAGCGCAAACGTAGAGATAAGAAAATACGGCGAGCCCAAGCGCTTTGGTTTCAAGCCACGCCCCCATTGGGAAATAGGGGGAAACCTGGGGATACTCGACTTCGAAAGAGGCGCAAAGATTGCCTCGAGCCGCTTCACTCTGCTAAAAGGGGCGGGAGCGCTAATGGAGAGGGCGTTGGTGAACTTCATGCTCGACCTCCACACGAAGGAACACGGCTACAAGGAGGTCTTTCCACCAATACTCGCAAACGAAAAATCTTTTATCTCCACCGGCCAGCTGCCAAAGTTTTCTGAGGAGATGTATTGGTGCAGGGACGATGACCTCCTCCTCGTTCCCACCGCCGAGGTCCCTGTGACGAACATACACAGGGATGAAATTTTCAAGGAGGAAATGCTTCCGCTCAGGTATGTGGCATATACGCCTTGCTTTAGGCGGGAAGCTGGCTCCTACGGCAAGGATGTCCGCGGAATAATAAGGCAGCACCAGTTTAACAAGGTAGAGCTCGTGAAGTTCGCCCACCCTGATAACTCATTCGACGAGCTTGAGGCTCTCACCAGTGACGCTGAAGAGGTGCTCCAAAGACTTGGAATTCACTATCGCGTGGTAGCGCTCTCCACGGGCGACTTGGGATTCGCCGCTGCCAAGTGCTATGACTTGGAAGCGTGGCTGCCTGGACTAGGGAAGTATGGGGAATATAAAGAGATATCCTCTTGTTCCTGCTTCACCGATTTTCAAGCGCGCAGGGCGAACATCAGGTTCAAGCCAAAAGACGGAGGAAAGCCGCGCTTCGTCCACACCTTGAACGGCTCTGGTCTTGCGATAGGAAGAACACTTGCCGCCATCCTAGAAACCTACCAGCTAGACGATGGGAGGGTCGTAGTGCCGCCAGCCCTTCAACCTTACATGGGCGGAATGACGATTATCGAGCAGGAGAAATAAAGCCAAGCCCTTCTAGCCAGCCCCCTTCGCCTAGCAAACAGCCACAAATTCCCTCAGGCCCTTTATGCCGCAAGATGCTGTAAAATACCTATTGGAGGGATGGCAGAGTGGACGATTGCGGCGGTCTTGAAAACCGTTGAGCCGAAAGGCTCCGGGGGTTCGAATCCCTCTCCCTCCGCCATTTCCTTTTTCCCCACTTCTTGAGGGATTCGAACCCAGGGGGGCTTATTTTCCTTGCGGGGGGAGCATCCCCCCAGCAATCAAACTTAGGGGGGTAGAGGTCGCGTAAGCGACCGTCCTAGGGGGGACGCGAGTCCCCCCTGGAGGAGCGAGCGGGCGTAGTGTATGTGAACGGCGGTGTTTATCAGCTCCCCGCGAGCGACGGTTCGTATCCACCCCCTCCGCCAATCAGGAAATGTTCCGTCTGGCTCGCCCGCTACGCGGGCTCGCCAACCGGTTTTGAAGCAGAAATTTAATTTTTTGTCTTTCAAAATAAAGTTCGAGCCGGCATTTTTTAGAAATGATGCTGACTTTGAGAGAGGGGTTGCCTTTTACTTAGTTGAAGGTAAAAACCAATACAAGTGCGAAGTTAAATTAATGAGAAGAGGAAATCCAGAAAGTGCCGATGCTGTTATAGCAAGAGATAGCAAGGTATTTGTAGCGGATAAACTTTCAGAAACAAATAAAAGACAACTTGATAGCTTAGGCGTTGAATGGGTTGAATTAAGAAGTAATGGCGGATTTCAAAGATTTGAGATTGTGCTTGACCATTTAAAAATTCCGCATAGTAAATCACCGAGAAAGGTGGATCAAAAACTGGGAACAACTTTCAAAGAAATTTTTAAATAACTATGGCTACTACAGTATTGGCAGCTTTTCAAAAATTAGAAGAAAATTTAGAAATTATATGAATAAAAATTTAGCAAAGCTTAAGAAAGTTGATTTACGAGAAGTTTTTGGGCCAGAAACCGATTTTACAAGATGGCTTGCACAACAAGAAAATCTTGATTTGTTAAGCGAAGAAATCGGTGTTGATATTAAGCTCATTCAGACCGAAGCAAGTGTCGGGAAGTTTAGTGTTGATATTCTCGCCGAAGAAGAAAGTTCTGGTAGAAAAATAATTATTGAAAATCAACTCGAAGATACGAACCATGACCATCTTGGCAAGCTCGTTACTTATGCGTCTGGCCATGATGCGGAAATAGTTATTTGGATCGTCCGTGATTATAGAGAAGAACACCAAAAAGCGATTGATTGGCTGAATGAACATACAGACGAACACATTAGTTTCTTTTTGATAAAAATTGAGCTTTGGCAGATTGAAGGCTCAAATCCAGCTCCAAAATTTGAAGTTATTGTTAGTCCAAATGAATGGGTAAAAGCAATTAAAACAGATGCAGCAAGCAGAGAATTAACGGATACAAAAATTCAGCAGTTGGATTTTTGGAAAAAATTCAAAGATTATGTACGTGCGAACGATACAAAAATCCGCTTACAAACACCGCGTCCACAGCACTGGTACAGTGTAAGTATGGGGACTTCTGACGCCCACGTCGCTTTGACAATCAATTCAAGAGAAAATTTGCTTGGTTGCGCAATTTATATCAGTAAAAACAAAGATTTATTCAAGTTTTTACTTGAGAGGAAAGAAGAAATAGAAAAAGAGATTGGCGAAAAAGCTGAGTGGGTAGACGCGCCGGTTGCTTCAAGAATAAAAATCAAAAAAGAAATCTCTAATGTCTTTGACCAAAACGAAGCTGAAAATTATTTCGCTTGGTTATATGAAAAGACAGTTTTGTTCCAACGAGTTTTTGGGAAATACTTTAGAGAGTTTAAAAGGTAAAAGAATTTGCCGCAAAGTTCGGCAGAGCCGAGCAATCCGCCAAAGGCGGATTAGAAAAACTTGAAATCATCCTTTTCTCTTTTGGGGAAGCATCCTCGGCGGTTAGGCTTTTAGAAGCTCGAATTCGCTTTTGTGGAAGTTCAGAACGCCGTCGTCCCTTAGTTTCGAAAGCTCCGCCGACATGGCGCTGCGTTCGACGCAAAGATAGTCCGCAAGCTCCTGGCGGTTGAAAGGGATGATAAAGCGGTTGCTTCCAGCTCTCTTTGCCTCGGCTGAAAGGTAGGCAAGAAGTTTCTCGCGGGTGGTGCGCTTGGAGGTAAACTCAATCTTTTGCGTTAGCAATATATTTTTCATCGATACGATGCTCAGCATGTTCTGAATGAGTTTGCTGTGAAACTCGCACGCGTTGGTGCATGGAACGGTGAGCTTGTGGTAGTCGATAAACAAAAGCACGCTTTCGGTCGTTGCAACCACGCTGACAGGAAGTGTCTTCATCTCCGCATAGGCAAAGGATTCGCCAACCAAATCACCTGCGCCTATCTTGGCAAGGATGCTCCTGTTCCCGTAATAATCTTCCTGAACAACCTGGACTTCCCCCGACCAGACAATACCAAATCGCTCGATGCTCTCACCGCTAAAAAATACGGTCTGCCCCTTTTTGTAATGAGCTGCCTTCGCAGATAGGCACGAGAGAAGTGAATCTAAATCCGACTCTTCGATGCCCTTGAACAAATCA